>CAIYRR010000017.1 GCA_903928745.1 uncultured Actinomycetes bacterium
ATCAGCTTCGAAATCATCGAGACCGATCACCGTGATACCGAAGGCGTCAAGAACATCAAGAAGAATAGGAATCTGCGGAGTGAGAGTATCCGGCTCTTCTTCACCATCACCCGTTTCATCAACGCGATTCAACTTGTAATCGGGAAAAAGCGCTACGCGCCAAGTAGGGCGCCAATCTCCTTCTATGCAAGCAACGAGTCGATTGGGTCTGTACATTCCAATGAGGCGAGCCGTCATATCCAAATATCCGCGAATGGCATTTACTGGAGTTCCATCAGGTGCCACCATCGTGTCAGGCATCCCGTAATACGCTCGATACCAAAGCGATGCACTATCGAGAAGCATCAAAGTCATAGATCACCCGCAAAGTAGGCAACGACACCACGATCAAGTTTCTTTACCGCCTCTAAACATTTAGGTCGAAGACTTTCACTGGCAACACCAATCTGACCTAGGAGATCTATCAACTGTTTCGTTGAACGAACAAAATCCCCGACTGAAAGATCGCTCCCTTTAAGAACACTATGGAGTGAATGTCCGTTGGCCCATCTGAAGGAGAGCCAACAGAAACCGAAGTCGGGTTCCTTCTGAGTGGCCACCTTATGTCTGCCTTCGAGGTCTTGAAGGTAGGACCATAACTTCACGATTTCAGAGAGAGCGCCTTGAACATTGCCACTGGGAATGCGTGGCGCTAGTGTCTCCTGACTTCGCGCTTCAAAGATCATGCTTGAAACAACAGACAAGAGTTCAGGAGCAGATAAGTGGTCGAGTATTCCAGTACGTATCGCTTCAGCGAGTAACAAATCTGACTCTGTATATATTTTTGCAAGAATTTGTCCCTGGGGAAGAGTCTTCTCTCCTTTTATGTAATCCAACTCGGTCAAAACATCGCAGACCCTGTCAAAAGTTCTAGCAATAACATGCGTTCGATTCTCTACCCTGCTTTGCAAGCCCTCATTTTCTCTGTGCAATCGGTCGCTTCGCTCGGCCACACGGGCATGCGATTCACGATCTGCGCAACTGTGGCATGGATGAGAACGCATACTCTTTCGAGCAGAGATGAGATCTGACTCAAGATGAGCTCTCTGCTTTGGGTCAAACCCTTTTTTGGCTTGTCTGCGGGAAAGCAAAACCTCGGTGTCCTTTATCTCTCTACGGAGTCGCGCGTACTCAGTGAAATCTCCGAGATGGCACTCTGCCTCTACTTCTAAATTGAGAATGGCGAGTGAGTTCTTACGAATCTGCTTCGTTAATCCAACGACCGCTCTATCTGCTTGAAACTGGGCAAAAGATGATTCGAGAGATCCACGTGCGCGTTCTCGACCGAATCGACCTATTAAGTTGATTGCCATGTTATATGTCGGCGTAAAAGATGAACGCAACGGATATGTTCGAGTGGATGCCAAACTTGCAGCCATTGCCGAATCCACCGTTGGAGACCATTGCACAACGGCGTTGCCTTCGATATCAATGCCACGCCGACCTGCGCGACCAGTGAGTTGGGTGTACTCCCCTGGTGTTATAGGAAGATGAGCTTCACCATTCCATTTCATCAACTTCTCTAAAACAACCGTTTTGGCGGGCATGTTTATACCCAGTGCCAGAGTTTCTGTGGCAAAAACGGCCTTAATTAAACCTTTCTGGAAAAGATCTTCAACGCAACCTTTGAAACTTGGGAGTAGACCAGCATGGTGGGCAGCAATTCCTCTTTCGAGAGCCGATATCCACTCTTCAAATCCCAACACGACAAGATCTTCTTCATCAATGTGTTGCGTGTAACGAAGCGCGGTGGCGCGAATTTCAGCGCGCTCCTCCGTTGTTGTGAGTCGTATACCGGCTTGTAAGCATTGCCTAACTGCAGAGTCGCACCCGATTCGCGAAAAGATGAAGGTAATAGCAGGCAACATGCCCTCGCGATTGAGTTTGTCGATAATTTCAGCACGAGATAAACGATGGTGGTCTTCGTTTCGATTGCGTGTGTTCTCTCGCCGATTACTAGGAGTGCGTACTCGACGCATAGCTTCACGTTCGCGGCGAAGAATTTCTGGATTTACTTGCCCGTTTTCTACAAATAGATCTATCAGTCCGTTATCAATCAATACATGTTGATAAAGCGGTACAGGGCGCGTCTCCGTAACGATAACTTCTGTGTCGCCTCTAATAATTTGCAACCATTCACCAAATTCTTCCGCATTGGAAACGGTTGCCGAGAGTGAGATGACCTGGACACTCTCCATTAAGTGAATAAGAACTTCTTCCCATACGGCGCCACGAAACTTATCCGCCAGATAGTGAACTTCATCCATGACTACGAAACCTAAAGTCGCCAGGGTGTTAGAACTGGCGTAAAGCATGTTGCGCAGCACTTCGGTTGTCATAACGAGAATATCTGCTTCGGAATTGATGCTGGTATCCCCGGTTAATAGACCAACCTTCTCGTTCCCAAAACGATCAACAAATTCCTGATACTTCTGATTGGAAAGCGCTTTAATCGGAGTCGTATAAAAACATTTGCGCCCATTGCGCAGTGCAAGATAAGCGGCGAACTCACCAATAACCGTTTTTCCAGATCCTGTAGGCGCCGCTACGAGAACTCCTTTGCCGCGTTCAACAGCTCGACAAGCCTCTATTTGGAAATCATCAAAGGCGAACTCAAAGGTTTCGGAAAACTCTTGGGTGATTGGATAGGAATTCCTAGTCGCTGCCGCGGCGAATCTCTCCGCCGGTGTATTCACTGTTGCCAAACTAAAAGGGCCCGAGGTACACATTCGGCAGAGACAGGAAGTGGCCCGATACGTTCTCCGTCGGCATAAGCTACGGCTTTAGCATCAATACTTACTTTCTTGCTTTTATATATTTTCACCGCTGGGTGCGTTATATGAGTACCTGCATAGACCCGTGGGAAAACACGTAAGAATTCAAAAATCGAAATAGGGCTCAAAATCATCACATCAAAGTAAGTGTCGGTGGTATCGGCATTAGGACAAACGAGCATGCCTCCCCCATAAGACTTTCCATTTCCAATAGCGATGAGCATGGCTTGTGTTGTGATTGTTTGATCATCGAGGGTGATTACATAATCGCGTGGACGAAAACCAGGAAGTTCTCTAGCAATAGCAACGTTGTATTTCATTGGTCCATGGGGCCATTTCAACGTGTTGGCTCTTTCGTTTACTACCGAATCAAAACCGGTGGACAAAATCGCGGCGAACCACTCACCGTCAGCCAATCCAAGATCCATAGCAGTCGGTTTTTTAGTCAGAGCTGCATCAAGAATGGGTTTGATTTCCTCCATTTGCCAACCAAGTGTTCTCACTAAATCATTTCCAGTACCTGCAGGAATAACCGCTAGCGGAATATCAGTTTGAGCTAAGTGCTGAATAACTAAATGAGCCAATCCATCCCCTCCGACAGCGATGATTCCTTCGCAATCTTGATTGAGAGAGATGAAGTTCTTGAGCGCTTCATCGGTATGGGAAGCACTTACGCCTGAGATGATTTGGTAAGCGACATTTCTTTCCACCAGATAGGTGATTACCTGGCTTCCCATGTGTGCACCTGCTCCTTGACCCGAAATAGGGTTAATAACCACACCCCAAGTCACGGATTCATCTCCCTAATCTTTTCCTTCTTGGCTCGTTTACGATCCACAAGTAAGGCAATTCCGCCCGAAGCAAAATAGAGCAGGCATAGTGGAAGGGCCAGTAAAGACATAGTAAGAGGATCTCCCGTTGGCGTGAACGCCGCAGTAAAGAGTGCAATACCAAAGATCCATAATCTCCACGGGTTAAGAATCGCTCTGCCAGATAACAATCCGATGAGGTTGAGAGCGAGCAAGAAAACAGGAAGTTCGAAAGCCATGCCAAAGAGCAATATCACTCGCAATACAAAATCAAGATAGTCGTCAAACTTCACAAGGTTTGCAAGTGAATTAGGTGTGAAACCAAAAAGTACCTTGATGGCAATTGGCAAAATCAAATAACCCAAAGTTGCACCGATGGCGAAGAATGGTGTCGCTGAAATAATGAAGAGGATGGATCTCTTCTTCTCTTTCCTGTGCAGTGCAGGTGCAACGAAGGCCCATAATTGATACAGCCAGAGAGGTGCCGTGACGATTAGTCCGGTAAGGAGCGCAACCTTAATTTGTAAATTCAAAGGGCCCAGAACCCCGTTAATGTAAAGAGATCCGCAATGTGTAGATTTTGCCGCTTGTGCAGCTTGCAAATCG
>CAIYRR010000018.1 GCA_903928745.1 uncultured Actinomycetes bacterium
AGGGTTTTCTTAGCGATCCTGCACAACTTTTGGAGGTTAAAGTTTGTGGTGATCGTTCTCTGACTCCCCGTCAAAGAGCGAATGTCGTTATTGCACACGTGAGTGATGACACGCCATTGGCGCCACGTGCGTTAGAGCGACGGTTCACTATTTCATCGGCATGCGGAATCTGTGGTTCAACAAGTATGAATGATCTGCATCTTCGAGGCATAAAACCTGTGCTCTCTCCAAAGCGTTCCAACGCGCAGCTTGCAGAATTTGCATCGAAACTTGAAGGACATCAACCCATTTTCAAAAAGACGGGTGGTTTACATGCAGCTCTCTTGGTGGATGCGCAAGGTGAAACACGTTGGGTTCGCGAGGATGTAGGACGCCACAACGCAGTAGATAAAGTTATTGGGACCGCGCTTATGAATAATCTCTTGCCGCTCGATGATTGGACACTCGTCGTATCGGGTCGTATCGGATATGAAATCGTTCAGAAAGCGATAGTCGCGGGAATTTCCGCAATTGTTGGAGTATCAGCGCCAACTTCTATGGCAGTGGATTTAGCGAGCGAATTTAATTTAACGCTTTTGGCATTTGCTCGAAACGGAGTTGCAAAGCATTTTATTTCGATTCCTGAGTGAGATAAAGAAGTCCGCACGCGATCACAAAAATCCCCACCCATCCTTTTGTATTGATATCTTCATTAAGAATTACTGCGGCAAGGAGCGTCGCCGTAGCAGGTTCTGCCAAAATTAAAGTAGAGGCGGTGCTTGCCCGCACACCGTGCAGGCCATAGGCGTAGGCAAGGTAGGCAAGGGCCGTCGGCACTAATCCCAGCCAGAGAATTAGTGCGAAACCTTTCGCAGTGACCATGTGCGAAAAACCGCCAGTGAAAAGAAAAGGAAAGGCCAAGAGAGCCGACAGCGCAAAGATCTGAGTCATCGCCTCTGCGATTCCTGCCCCCATTGATAGGGCTCGTTTGCTTGTTACGGCAAAGAGTGAATATGAGGCTCCGGCACAAATGGCCAAGGAAAATCCCACGAAATTAAAGTGTGCGAAACCTTTTGAGCTACTCAGAAAAATGATTCCTGCGCTAGTTACGAAAGTTGCAATAAGCCATGTCCGCGAAGGTTTTTCTCGCAGAACTATGAAAGCGATAACTCCAGTTAAAGCAGGTGCTGATCCCAGCGCCGTTACAGTCCCGATTGCAACGCCAGTACTTTTTACCGCACCAAAAAAAGTTAGTTGATACAGAGCCATACCGATAGCGGAAAGCCAGAGATCTCGTTTATCCATCTTTTGAGTTGTGCGCGGCATAAATCGCGTGAAGAGCCAGAGCAAAAAGGCACCGCAGAGAAGTCGTGCACTGCCGACTGCCATAGTGGAAATTCCATGAGGTCCGAGCGCCTGGGCAGTTCCTGTTGATCCGAAGAAAACTCCAGCCAAAATCAAAGCCCCGTAGCGACTGCGCATTTTTACTGCCCTGTGATGGGTGCTAGAAATTTCATGAGCACGCTGGGGCGCCCCGTGATTCGCTCTTCGGTATCTGCGGCTTCGGAAAGTTTGATTGCAGAATTAACACCGAGCCAACGTAAAGGTTCACGCTCCCACATCGGATTCTTCCATTGTATAAATGGCAATCGTGTTCGAGGAATTTCTTTTTGCAATACGAGATCGGCCATTGCGGCCGCAGCAAGGTAGGAGAGGGTTACGCCATCTCCGGCATATCCACCGAGTTCGCCATAAGTGCCATCAAAGCGCACATAGGCTGCCCAGTCTCTGGTGACAGCAACTGCTCCACCCCATGCATGTGTAAATTCAAAATCACGCAGTACGGGGAACCACCTTCTTGCCATGATGCGAATTTGTTCGTGAATCCCGACAAGAGTCTCATTTGAATCTTTTCTACGTGATCCCCAAATGTATGGTGCACCTCGCCCGCCGATAGCCAAGCGATTATCGGCGGTGCGTTGGGCATAAGTAACAAGGTGCGCACATTCTGCAAATGTTTCACGGTTGTGAATGCCAATTTCATCAAAGATTCGATCAGGTAGTGGTTCTGTGGCAACCATCAAGGAGTAGATAGGCAATTGCTCGCGTGTATTTGCGTGATAGGCCTCTATAGCTCGGACAACCGATTTTGAAGTGATAGATCGATTACCGACAATTACGGTGTTATCAGGGGAAAAAGTTGCGAATGTGTTTTCAAATATGGATACACCGCGTCGCTCGAGTGAGAGCGCGAGCCCCACTACTAATGCAGCTGGATTGAGAGCCGCGCAGTGTGGCGTGAAAGCTGAACCCACCGCGCCTTTCATATTTATCTTCGCCTGGGTCTCTTCCTTGCTCAGAATTACATAACCTTCTTCAATGGATTCGCGCAATCGCGTGAACTGTCCATGGTTTCTGGCAATGAGCAAACTTCCACCTTTGTGAAAATCACATTCGATTTTCTCTGATTCCGCAAAGGCACCGATAGCGTCGATGCTCTCTTGTAACTGAGTGTGCAAACTGGAAACGATATCTTGGGAAAAATGCTTGAGCATTTTTGCGTCATCAATGGGATACAGGGATGATGCCCATCCACCATTTCGGCCACTTGCTCCTGAGCCGACAGTAGATTTCTCTAATACTGCAATCTTTAGATTCGGATCGCTGGTGATTAGATGATGAGCACACCAGAGGCCGCTAAATCCACCGCCAACGATGACCACATCCCACATTTGATCGAGGCGACCACTGGCAAATTCCGGGTGATCGGTTTGTGACCACCAAAGACTCATGAGCCTATTATTACCCTATAACCCAGGTCGCAATGTAATCGGGGATGGGTAATCCTGGTCTCAAATTATCAGCAGGGATTGCGACACCGTATTGAGTCTTAATCGGCAAGATTCCAGCCCATACATCAGAATCAAGATCTGATTCCAAATCATCTGGCTGTCCATTGGATACCTTCACTGATATCTCTGACAATGGGAAAGCGAGAATCGTTGTCGCTTTAATTTCCTTCTCCGTTGATGCTCGAAGTTCTCCTCTTCTTTGAGGAAAGAGATGATCCGTGAGGATATCTAGAGCACTCACCTTCTCATTACCTTCGACGATTCTTGCCGAGCCAAGTGCCATGAGTGATTCATAGTGCATCGAAGATTCAAAGGACGACCTTGCCAGAACTAAGCCATTGACGTGTGTGATTGTCAGGCAAGCAGGGGCGCCATCACTTAAGAGTTTAAAAAGCCGCGAAGCGGTTGACCCATGAAGAAGTAGTTCATCTCCATAGGGCGAACAAGCAACAGGTATTGAATACGGTTGCCCATCAACAACTATCGCAACATGGGCCACGAGAGCGCGCTCCACAATGGAACGCGCTACCGCTGGGTCAAAGCTCTCCTTATGTGGAGACCTGTGAACTTTTGTGCGATCACTCATCAGAAGATTAACGATGATGCTTCTGTGAGAACAGTGCGAAGAATCGACTCAATCTCATCGAAGTGGCTTTGATCGCAAATTAGTGGGGGAGCAAGCTGGATAACAGGGTCTCCTCGGTCATCTGCTCTGCAATATAAGCCGTTCTCGAAGAGCGCTTTGGATAAGAATCCGCGGAGAAGTTTCTCGCTTTCTTCGGCGTTGAAAGTTTCGCGAGTGACTTTATCTTTGACAATCTCAATAGCAAGGAAATAACCAGCGCCACGAACATCGCCAACGATCGGCAAATCGTAGAGTTTCTCGATAGTGGCTTTAAATGCGGCTTCATTTGCTTTGACGTGATCGTTGATGCCTTCGCGTTCCATGATGTTGAGGTTGGCCAGTGCAACTGCTGCCCCTGCAGGGTGGCCACCGAAAGTGAAACCGTGCAAGAAGGAAGCGGTCCCATTTCTAAAAGGTTCATAAAGTCGCTCATTAGCGATCATGGCCCCCATTGGGAAATATCCAGATGTCATACCTTTTCCGCAGGTAATAATGTCTGGAACAACTCCGTATCGAGTAGATGCGAAATACTCACCGATACGACCGAATGCGTTAATAGTTTCATCGCAAACCATCATTACGTCATATTCATCGCAAATCTCACGAACACGTTGCAAGTAACCTGGGGGAGGAACAAAACAACCTCCAGAGTTTTGAACGGGTTCTACGAATACCGCAGCAACTGTGTCAGCGCCCTCGAAAAGAATTGCTTCTTCAATACGATTTGCTGCCCATTGACCGAACTCTTCAACAGATGCTCGGTGGTTAAGCGGTGCACGATAGAAGTTGGTGTTGGGTACTTTGTGATGACCAGGAACAAGTGGTTCGAAGTATTGCTTTGCTCCGGGAATTCCTGTGATGGATAAAGCACCTTGAGTTGTGCCGTGATATGCGATGTGGCGGCTAATGATTTTGTGCTTCATTGGCTTGCCAGTCATTTTGTAATACTGCTTAATAAGTTTGGCAGCAGATTCAACCGCTTCTCCACCAGTGGAAGTGAAGAAGACATGGTTGAGATCGCCTGGCGTGTAAGAAGTTAATTTTTCGGAAAGTTCAATAGCCGTAGGGTTCGAATAGGACCAAATGGGAAAGTAAGAAATCTCGCGTGCTTGCTTTGCATATGCCTCGATGATTTCTTCGCGCGCATGACCTACCTGCACAGCAAAGAGAGATGAGATGCCATCGAAGTAACGCTTTCCACGATCGTCGTAGATGTATGGCCCATCACCTTTTACGATGATCGGTATCGAACCGCCGTCATCGTATGCGCCCATGCGAGAAAAGTGCATCCAGAGATGTTCCTTGGAGCGGTTAGACCAGTTCTCTTCATGGTCGGTAGCGAATAATTGAGCATTATCAAACGTGGTTGTTGTTGCCATTTGTTAGGTTCCCCAGTTATAAAGTTGTTTGCGCAACTTCAGGTATATAAAGCTCTCAGTACTGCGTACTTGAGATATTGCACGTATGCGTTGAAGAAGTTCGAGCAGATGCTCATCGTCATTACAAATAACTTCACACATCACATCGAAACCACCAGAGGTCACAAGGACGTAGTCGACTTCTTTGTAGTGTGCGAGTTGATCGGCAACTGCTGTGAGATCTCCTTCAACTTTGATTCCCACCATTGCCATGCGGTAGGAGCCAACAGTGAGTGGGTCTGTGATTGCCACCACTTGCATGACCCCGGACTCGATGAGTTTGGCAATGCGTTGTCGCACCGCTGCCTCAGAAAGTCCGACAGCAAGGCCAATCGCGGCGTAAGGCTTTCGCCCATCAATCTGCAATTGCTCGATGATGGCCCGTGAGACATCATCGAGGATTTGGCGGTGCTTGGCGGTCATGGGGGTTACTCTCTCGCACCTTTGTGACAAAAGCAAAGGAATCCGCAGATTTTGGGGCGTTTCGCAACGATATCCGTAGTCAAATGCCGAAAAATCAGCCAAATCCGTAGGAGGGCTTACTTTTTACGCGTACCAGGGCGTAGTGTGCGCTCATACCTACCCGTAAGAGGGACTCACAAAGATCAAGGAAAGGTACGTCCATGGAGCAGCTCAAGAACCTCATCAACGGCGAACTCGTCGCAAGCGCTTCGGGGGAGGTGACCTCCATCGTCGATCCATCAACAGGGCAGGCGTATGCCCAGGCTCCAAACTCAAATCAAGCCGACGTTGATGCGGCGATGAAATCTGCCTCGGATGCATTTGTGGGTTGGCGCGATTCAACGCCGAGTGAAAGACAACGTGCACTTCTCAAAATTGCAGATGCATTGGAATCTCGATCAGAAGAACTCGTCGCGATCGAATCTCGCAATACGGGCAAACCGCTTGCTGTAACAACTTCAGAAGAAATTCCTCCGATGATTGATCAGATTCGCTTCTTCGCAGGTGCTGCAAGAAATCTTGAAGGAAAATCTGCTGGCGAGTACATGCACGGGATGACTTCAATGATTCGTCGCGAGCCAATTGGCGTATGCGCACAAGTGACACCGTGGAATTATCCAATGATGATGGCTGTTTGGAAGTGGGCGCCAGCGATTGCAGCTGGCAACACAGTTGTGCTTAAACCAAGTGATACAACTCCCGCGTCAACAATTTTCATGGCTCAAGTAATGTCTGAATTTCTACCAGCTGGTGTGATCAATGTGATTTGCGGAGAACGTGATACAGGTCGCGCCCTTGTGGACCACAAGACACCTGCCATGGTTTCCATCACCGGCTCGGTTCGCGCTGGCATGGAAGTCGCTGGTGCTGCAGCAAAACAACTCAAGCGTGTTCACCTGGAACTCGGCGGCAAGGCTCCTGTTGTTGTCTTTGACGATGCCAATCTAGAAGCGGCCGCTGAAGGAATCGCGATCGCAGGATTCTTTAATGCAGGACAAGATTGCACCGCTGCAACTCGCGTACTTGTTCAAGCGGGCGTGTATGACCAGATGGTTGCAATGTTGGCAGATCAGGCAACAAATAACATTGCTATAGGAGCACCTCACGAGGACGTTCTCGTTGGCCCAGTCAATAACGCTAATCAGCTCAGCCGTGTTTCTGGCTTCCTAGACCGTGCACCTTCTCATGCACGTGTCATGGCAGGTGGAAAAGCGCTCGCTCGCCCTGGTTTCTTCTTCCCACCAACCATCGTGGCTGACTTGAAGCAAGATGACGAGATGATCCAGAACGAAATCTTTGGCCCAGTCATCACGATTCAGAAATTCACCACTGAAGAAGAAGCCATCGCGATGGCTAACGGGGTCGACTACGGTCTGGCTTCAAGTGTGTGGACCCGAGATCATGGCCGTGCGATGAGACTTGCTAAAGCCTTTGACTTTGGTTGCGTCTGGATTAACACTCACATCCCAGTTGTTGCAGAAATGCCTCACGGTGGATTTAAGCGTTCTGGATATGGGAAAGACCTCTCGGGCTATGGCTTTGAGGACTACACCCGCATCAAGCACGTCATGACAAATCTCAATTCTTGACGCGTAAATTGCCGCCTCAGACGTGGACTCTCCACGCCTGAGGGCATAAACTCCCCGCATAAGTTCCATCCTGAGCGAATGAAGGACAGATAACTTTCTACTAATGAAGACCATCACAAAGAGGAGCCGCAATGCCTACAAATAGTCCGCTCTCACCAGAGACACGAGCAATTATTCGCGCACAGATGTCGCGCAGAGGATTACTAGCGGGAGCAGGAGGTCTTGGTGCAGCAGGTCTTCTCGCTGCATGTGGAACGAAATCTGGATCATCGGGAACTAAGGCGGCAATCGCAACCGATGTTTCGGATAAGGAAAAAGTTGCGCGATGGGCAAACTGGACTTTGTACTTGGATTACGACTCCAACACGAAAAATTATCCAACCCTTGAGGCCTTCAAAAAGTCTTCGGGAATTGATGTTACATACGCAGAAGATGTCGATGACAACAACACTTTCTATGGAAAAGTTGCTGGCCAATTAAAACTCGGCAAAGACATTGGGTATGACATTGTCACGCTCACAGACTGGATGGCTGGTCGCTGGATTCGCTTGGGTTACACGCAAGCATTTGATGAAGCTGCGATCCCAAATAAAGTCAATATTTTGCCCGTTCTCAAAGATGTTTCCTTTGATCCAGGTCGTACCAATTCCTTAACTTGGCAGACAGGTTTTGCTGGTTTTGGCTGGAATAAAGCGCTACTTCCTAAGGGGGTTCACACCCTTGACGATCTCTTCGCCCCCGCTAATAAGGGACGTATTGAAGTGCTCTCTGAAATGCGCGACACCATGGGAATCATCATGCAATACCAGGGTGTAGATATTTCACAGTCATTTACCGAAAATGAATTTATGAATGCGGTTGATTTCCTCGAGAAGCACATCTCTGATGGATTTATCCGACAAGTAAAGGGCAACTCCTATAAGGAGGACCTCATCTCAGGCGATGCCGTTGCTGTTATCGGATGGTCGGGAGACCTCTTCCAGTTGGCATCAGAAAATAAGGATAAATTCGAGTTCGCAATTCCTGAAAGTGGTGGAACTCTGTGGAGTGATAACTTGATGATTCCTTCAACATCGCCACATAAGAAGAATGCTGAAGCTGTGATTAACAATTATTACGACCCAGCTGTCGCCGCACAGGTTGCTGCTTACGTGAATTATGTATGTCCAGTTGAGGGCGCACAGGCAGAGATGGAAAAGATCGACCCAGCACTTGCCAAGAGTCCATACATTTTCCCAGATGCTGCCGCTCTTGCAAAGGTAAAAGTTTTTGCAGCTCTTACACCAGCGGAAGAAACTAAGTACCAAACAGCATTCCAGAAAGCCACAGGCAACTAGTGGCTGATGCCGCAGCCTCGACAAAGGGTGACCTCACCCTTACCAACCTCGTAAAAGAGTTTGGAGATTTTCGCGCAGTAGATGATCTTTCCTTGGTCATTCCTGAAGGTTCGTTCTTCGCATTACTTGGACCTTCAGGATGCGGAAAGACAACGACTCTTCGCATGATCGCAGGTTTAGAAGAACCAACAGCAGGCAAGATTGCTATCGGATCTACTGACATCACTTATGCAAAGCCTTATGCGCGTCCAGTAAATACCGTCTTTCAGAACTACGCCCTCTTTCCTCATCTGACAATCTTCGAAAACGTGGCATTTGGTTTGCGCCGTCGAGGGATTAAAGATGTTAAAGAGCAAGTTACGAAGGTACTTGAACTCGTAGAACTCGCGCACCTTGCTGCTCGTAAACCTGTACAACTTTCAGGCGGTCAGCAACAGCGAATCGCTGTAGCTCGTGCCATCGTTAATCGTCCGGCGCTCTTGCTCTTAGATGAACCACTCGGCGCCCTCGATCTCAAATTACGCCGTCAAATGCAGATCGAATTAAAATGGATTCAAACCGAAGTGGGTCTGACTTTCGTTCATGTAACGCACGATCAAGAAGAGGCCATGACCATGGCTGACACGATCGCGGTGATGAATGAAGGACGCATCGAGCAAATGGGAACGCCCGTAGAACTTTATGAATCACCAAAGACTGTCTTTGTTGCCAACTTCCTTGGTCAATCAAACCTCGTGAAAGGCAAAGTCGAAAGCGTCGATGGCGAGGACCTCAATGTAAATGTCCATGGCAATCGCATTGTCGTTCCGGCAAATCGTGATTTCTCAACTGATAATCACGAGCGAAGCGTCCTTATCGGAATTCGTCCAGAAAAGATTTCCATCGAACACCCAGAGGCAAATACTTTGGGCGGGGGAATCATTACCGATATCTCTTTCGTCGGTGTGAGTACGCAGTTCCAGATTCAAATGCCTTGGGGTCAAGAACTTGCCGTCTTTGAGCAAAACGATGGAGGCGCATCGCACCTACAAAAGGGTGACACGGTTTCTCTTTCATGGAAACCACAGTTCACTTTTGCTCTGGATGGAACAGCTGATATTGATGCAGGAACTTCCGTAAACCCTGACGAGGAATAATGGCATTCGTCGCTGCGGTAACTAAGCGTTCGGGCGCAGTCCGAGGAATTAAGAGACCAAGTACTCCTTACTTGCTGTTGATTCCAGGTTTGGCTTGGCTCTTTATGTTCTTTATCTATCCACTCATCAACCTGGCAGGCACGAGTACACAAACGCCAGCAGATAGTGGCGAAGTCGGCGTCTATGTACAGTCATTTCGTTTTGCTAACTACATCGATGCTTTTTCTGGCGCTCGTGAGCAATTCTTACGCTCAATTATTTACGCTCTAATCGCGACTTTGTTAGCTCTAGCGATTTCCTATCCTCTTGCCTATGCAATCGCATTCAAATCTGGAAAGTGGAAGAACCTACTTCTTGTTTTGGTTGTAGCACCATTCTTCACTTCTTTCTTGCTTCGTACTGTTGCATGGAAGCAGATCTTGGGAAATGAGGGACCCGTTGTTGCTGTCCTTAAGTTTCTTCATATCTTAGGACCGCAAGCGGGTCTTACGGCCAGCGCCTTCGCCGTAGTAACTGGCATGACATATAACTTCCTGCCATTTATGACTCTTCCTTTGTATGCAAGCCTCGAGCGCATTGATCCTCGCACTCTTGAGGCTTCATCGGATTTGTACGCCAACGGGATTACAACGTTTCGCAAAGTAACTTTCCCGCTTTCACTTCCTGGAGTTGTTGCCGGTACGTTGCTGACATTTATTCCGGCGGCAGGTGACTACATCAACGCAACCTTGCTGGGAAACCCGCGTACCAAAATGATCGGAAATGTTATTGAAGCGCGCTTCTTTGACATTGTCGATTACCCAACGGCAGCGGCACTTTCCTTTATGTTAATGGCAGCGATCTTGATCATGGTTATGGTCTATGTTCGCAAGGCTGGCACGGAGGAACTCGTATGAAGCGCTGGCTTTCAAAGAACCTCATCAAGGTTTATGCATTCTTGGCATTTGTTTATCTCTTTATTCCTATCGCTTACACGATGGCTTTCTCTTTCAATAATGCAGGTAAGAGCAACTTAACTTGGCGCGGTTTCACTTTTGCTAACTGGCAAAATCCATGCGGTGCGCCTCAAGTGTGTAATGCGCTCGGAAACTCTCTGAAGATTGGCGGCATAGCAACACTCATTGCCACAATTCTTGGCACGATGATTGCCTTTGCTTTAGGGCGCCACCGTTTTCGCGGAAGATCTGCAGTAAACCTTCTCATCTTCTTGCCAATGGCTACTCCTGAAATTGTTCTGGGAGCCTCCCTTCTTGCAATGTTTTTGAATCTTGGAATAAATCCAGGTTTCTGGCCAACAGTTATTGCTCACGTGATGTTTTGTATCTCCTTTGTCGTGGTTACAGTGAAAGCTCGTATCGCCAGCCTTGATCCAAAGTTAGAAGAAGCGGCTATGGATCTTTATGCAACAGAGGCGGAAACATTTAGAAGAGTCACCCTTCCGCTCGTCATGCCGGGAATTTTCGGCGCTGCGCTTTTGGCTTTCTCGCTCTCCTTTGATGATTTCATCATTACAAATTTCAACTCTGGAACTTTGACAACTTTCCCTAAGTTTGTGTACATATCCTCCGCACGCGGTATCCCACCACAGGCAAATGTCATTGGTTCGACGATGTTTATCCTTGCTTTAGCAATTGTTTTAGCGGGGCAATTCGTGTCTAGTAGAAAGAATCGCGTCTAGACGCTATATTGACCAGCATCTAAAGCGAAGAATTAAGTCGAAGGACTTAACGCTTTGGGGTAGGACTCCGGAGGACCCGGGCCAACTGTGAATGTAGGTAAAGGGGTGAGTCCGGCGCTAAGCCGGCTGCGCGATGGCCACCATCGACCCTGTCATTCTTCGTCATTTAGCTGATCTCCAGCCCACTTTATATTGGTTGGATTCTGATCCGCTCGAACCTGATTCTCATTCCGCTCTCATCGGCGAAGTTTCCGCCGACCTATGCATTGTTGGCGCTGGCTATACAGGTCTGTGGACTGCGCTTCTTGCAAAAGAGAGAAATCCAGAACGAGAAGTCGTCATCATCGAACAACGCGAGACTGGCGCTGGCGCATCTGGGCGCAACGGTGGATTTTGTAACTCATCTTTAACGCATGGATTTGTCAATGGTTACGCAAGATATAAAGATGAAATGCAAATTATCGAACGCCTCGGCCGCGAAAATCACGACGCCATTGAGGAAACGATTAAGAAATATGGCATTGATTGCGATTGGGAACGAACTGGCGAACTTCGCGTTGCCGTAGCCCCATGGCAACTCGAGGGAATGAAAGAGGAAGCAGAACTTCGCAACAGCTATGGCGATAACGTCGAGCTCTTATCAAAAGAAGAAGTTCAAGCCCGCGTTAATTCTCCTATTTATGTTGGAGCCCTGTTTGATCACGACGGGACCGCGCTTGTCGATCCTGCTCGTTTGGTGTGGGGACTTGAAAAAGTTTGCTTGTCTTTGGGCGTAAAGATATTTGAGAATTCAAAAGTGGAATGGCTTGAATACAAGAAAGATCACGTCATTGTTCACTCACCGTACGGCTCCATCAAAGCCAAGAAAGTTGCGCTTGCGACGAACGTCTTTAAATCCCTTGTCAGAAGCGCGAGAAAATACGTCGTGCCTGTCTATGACTATCAGTTAGTGACAGAGCCTCTTACTCCCGCCCAACGAGCGAGTATCGGTTGGGATGGACGCGAAGGTCTTTCTGATGCTGGAAACCAATTTCATTATTACCGTCTAACTAACGATGGTTGCATTCTTTGGGGTGGCTATGAAGCCATCTACAATTTCCGCGGAAAAGTTCGTTATGAATATGAATTTAGCCCAGAAATTTACGCAACTTTGGCGGAGAATTTTCTTAAGACTTTTCCGCAGCTTGAAGGCATTTCCTTTACACATGGCTGGGGAGGGGCGATTGATACTTGTACTCGTTTCTCGCCATTGTGGGGCACTGCTCATAAAGGGAAAGTGGCTTACGTTCTTGGCTATACGGGTCTTGGAGTAGGGGCAACTCGTTTTGGGGCTTCGACGATGCTTGATCTTCTCGATGGAGTCGAAAACGAGGCAACACAACTAAAAATGGTTCGAAAGAAGCCTTTTCCATTTCCTCCTGAACCTTTCCGATTTATATTTATTCGCATTACCCAGTGGTCTATTTATCGCGCTGACCACAATGAAGGTCGTCGCAACCTCTGGCTAAAATTCCTTGACAGCATGGGCTTAGGCTTCGATTCTTAATAGTGATGCACTACCCTGACGGTGTGACTAACCACGGAAATATGTACGGACCTGATTTCACTTTCTTAGGAATTCCGCGTTGCGATCTAGATGTCCCGTCTTCTTACGAAGCGGCCGACGTTGTCATTCTCGGTGCACCGATAGATAGCGGAACTTCTCACCGCTCGGGTGCGAAATTTGGGCCACAAGCAATTCGTGGCGGCGACTATCTTCCACATGATGGCGAACGGCCACACCTTGCCCTACGCGTTGATGCTTTAACAGAACTCAAAGTTCTCGATGCTGGTGATCTACTCATGCCAGGTGGCGATTTAGTTGCATCACTTGAAATATTAGAACAAGCCACCGAAAAACTTTCGCGCGCTGGTGTCATTCCTGTCATCCTTGGTGGCGATCATTCCATTGCATCTGCTGATGTTGCAGGCATTGCCAAGCACCGTGGCATGGGGAAAATTTCCATGATTCACTTTGATGCTCATGCAGATACGGGCGATACACAATTTGGTGCACTGGTTGGACACGGGACCCCGATGCGCCGCCTCATTGATTCAGGCGCTGTAAGAGGAGATCGTTTCTTGCAACTGGGTCTTCGCGGATATTGGCCAGATAACACCACCCTGGAATGGATGCGCGATCAAGGAATGCGCTCTTATGAGATGACAGAGATTCATCACCGTGGAATGAAAGAAGTCCTCGATGAATCCTTTGCCAGGCTTACTGATGATTGCGTAGGAGTATTTCTCTCGGTTGATATTGACGTGGTCGATCCAGGAATGGCTCCAGGTACCGGAACTCCAGAACCCGGTGGAATGACAAGTCGGGAATTGCTTGAAGCAGTACGTCGAATTTGTTTGGTTTTGCCGATCGTTGGTATCGATGTTGTTGAGGTTGCACCTGCTTATGACAGCGCAGATATCACCGCGATTTTGGCAAACCGTGTTGTTCTTGAAGCACTGAGTGCCATTGCCAAGCGCAAGAAGGGCGAGAGTTATTCGCCTACTCAGAATCTCTTAGACCGCTGAGGCAATTGCCCGGTCAAGAACTTCGAGGGCTTCACGCAACAAGTCTTCTGGAATCACAAGTGGTGGAAGTAAACGAATGACGTTGCCATAAGTTCCTGCAGTCAGGATAAGAACGCCTTCGTTTTGGCAGAACTTAACGATCCCAGCCAACACAGCGCTATTAGGTTCGATGCTTCCAGGAACAATGAACTCAATTGCTTGCATTGCACCACGGCCGCGAACTTCGCCAATGATTGGATATTTGGCTTTCATCGCATTGAGTGCATCAGAAATAATTGCGCCAATTACATTTGTACGAGCGCACAGATCCTCTTCCTCAATAGTTGCGATTGCACCTAAAGCTGCAGCGCATGCAACTGGTGAACCACCATAGGTGCCACCGAGTCCGCCAGAGTGAATCGAATCCATAATCTCGGCCCGACCAGTAACGCCAGCAAGGGGGAGGCCACCAGCAATTCCTTTTGCGGTTGCGATCATGTCAGGGACAAGACCTTCATCTTCGCTGGCAAACATCTGACCAGTACGAGCAAAACCTGTTTGTACTTCATCGGCAATAAATACGATGCCGTTTTCGGTAGCAAACTTCGCCAAACCGGGTAGGAATCCTTTAGGCGGAACAATAAATCCACCTTCACCCTGAATAGGTTCAATCACGATGCCCGCAATATTTTTCGCACCGATCTCTTTCTCCATTTTATGGATGACTACTTCGAGCGCTTCTTGCGCACATTTTTCGGCTCCACCACTCCATCGGAACGGATATGCCATGGGCATGCGATACACCTCTGGAGCAAATGGCCCGAAACTATCTTTGTAGGGCATGTTCTTTGCAGTCATGCTCATAGTGAGATTTGTACGACCGTGATATCCGTGTTCGAAAACGACAATCGCTTGGCGCTTGGTGTAGCTGCGTGCAATCTTGACGGCGTTCTCAAGTGCTTCTGCACCAGAGTTGACCAAAATCGATTTCTTCTTATGAGTTCCTGGAGTTAAACGATTAAGAGCTTCGCATACTTCGATGTAGCCAAGATATGGAGCGACCATAAAGCAGGTGTGAGTGAAGGCTTCTACTTGTGCTTTCACATTTGCAACGACTCGATCCGCGCTATTTCCAACGCTGACCACTGCAATGCCAGAGCCCATATCGATGATGGAGTTGCCATCTACATCAACCAGAATTCCTCCGCCGGCACGTTCGACAACGATAGGAATAGCCATTCCGAGGGCGGCCGATACGGCTTCACTCTTTCGCTTGAGAATTTCTTGGGAACGGGGACCTGGAATATCGGTAACGAGGGCGCGAACTTGCGGAATTGAAGTCATGGATTCATCGTACTACGCAAGAAATGGCTACAAATGTCGCCGCAACCTGAGAAGATAAGCCCATGCAAGCACTAGGAATACTCGCCTTTATCGTTGCCCTTTTGCTCTCGATCATGATTCACGAATTTGGCCACTTTATTACGGCAAAGCGTTTTGGTATGAAAGTTTCCGAGTTTTTCCTCGGCTTTGGACAGAAGATTTGGTCTATTCAACGCGGGGAGACTGAATTTGGTGTGAAGGCCATTCCGGCCGGCGGCTACTGCCGAATCGAGGGAATGTCACCTAAGGATGTCATGGAGGAGGGCGAAGAAGATCGCGCTTTTTATAAGGCGAGCGGTCTGCGCAAACTTGTCGTCCTTGGTGCCGGATCCTTCCTCCACTTTGTCCTTGGCTTTGCGCTCTTGCTTGGGCTCTTTATGGGCGTCGGGACAACCCAAATTACATCCACGATCGAAGCAATCAGTCCATGTATTCCGCCCGCTACTGGCGACCAAAATTGTTCTGCAACCGCGCCTGCATCCCCAGCAAAAGTTGCTGGGCTTCAAGCAGGAGACAAGATTGTTTCTATTAATGGGATAAAGATCACCGACTGGTCTAAAGATGTTCAACTTATTCGCTCATCCGCCGGCAAGTCTTTGGACTTTGGTATCAATCGTGGCACATCGAAGATTCAAGGTTCCACGCAAGGCGGTACTCCTGATTTAGTAATTACTGTCACTCCTGAGCGCCGTGTAATCAATGGGAAAACTTATGGCGTCGTAGGAATTATTAATTCTTTTGCAACGGTTCGAAGTGATCCCGTCGCCTCATTCACAAAATCTCTTTCCATGTCCCGCAAATTTGCTGGATCCTCTGTTACCTCCCTCTTAGCGTTGCCGAGCAAGATACCTGGGCTTTGGAGACAAACTGTCGGGGGAGCCACGCGAGATCCCGAGGGATTAGTTGGAGTGGTTGGCGTTGCTCGCGTTTCTGGACAAGCTGTGGGAAGCGCCAAACTCACAAATTCCGAACGCCTTGCAACCTTCATCATGATCATTGCAAGTTTGAATATTTTTGTGGGCATTTTTAACCTGCTTCCAATCTTGCCAATGGATGGCGGGCATATGGCTGTCGCAATTGTCGATGAGATCCGCGCATTCTTTGCCAGGTTGAGAGGGCGCCCACGTCCTGCCGCAATAGATGTGGCCGTTTTAACGCCTATCACCATGGTGGTTTTTGTGATTCTTGCAGCCCTAACGGTCTTGCTACTTGTCGCTGACATCGTAAATCCTGTCAACCTCAATCTCTAAAACATGAAGGTTTCCTCGTTCTAGGGCAGAATGCACCCATGGTTGATTTAGGAATGCCCGCGTTGCCTCCCGCTACTCTCGCACCGCGACGTAAAACTCGTCAGATGCAGGTTGGCACTGTTGGAGTAGGAAGTGATTCACCGGTAAGTGTTCAATCTATGTGTACGACGCTGACTTCCGATGTCAATGCGACCTTGCAACAGATTGCCGAACTTACGGCATCAGGTTGCCAAATTGTTCGAGTCGCCGTGCCGAGCCAAGATGATGCTGATGCCCTCGCGATGATCGCTAAGAAGTCTCAGATTCCAGTGATTGCCGATATTCATTTCCAGCCAAAATATATTTTTGCAGCGATCGATGCGGGATGCGCAGCGGTTCGTGTGAATCCGGGAAATATTAAGCAGTTTGATGACAAAGTCAAAGAGGTTGCCAAGGCTGCCGGCGATGCGGGGATTCCGATTCGAATTGGAGTAAATGCGGGTTCGCTCGATCCACGTTTGCTCGCAAAGTATGGGAAAGCAACGCCAGAGGCGTTAGTGGAATCTGCTTTGTGGGAATGCTCGTTATTTGAAGAGCACGGATTTAGCAATATCAAAATCTCTGTGAAACATCATGATCCCGTCACGATGGTCAGCGCATATCGATTGCTCGCACAAAAGTGTGATTATCCATTGCACCTTGGCGTGACGGAAGCGGGTCCAATTTTTCAAGGAACAATTAAGTCATCTACTGCTTTTGCTATTTTATTAGCTGAGGGAATTGGTGACACTATCCGTGTTTCACTTTCTGCGCCTCCTGTCGAGGAAGTAAAAGTAGGAATCTCAATTCTTGAATCTCTGAATCTTCGCCAACGCAAACTTGAAATTGTTTCCTGTCCTTCATGCGGGCGCGCACAAGTAGATGTCTATACATTGGCCGAAAAAGTTCAAGAAGGTTTACAAGGAATGACTGTTCCACTTCGCGTTGCCGTTATGGGCTGCGTTGTTAATGGACCCGGCGAAGCGCGCGAAGCCGATCTCGGAGTCGCTTCAGGCAACGGTAAAGGCCAAATTTTCGTTAAAGGTGAAGTCATCAAGACTGTTCCCGAAGCGATGATTGTGGAAACCTTGATCGAAGAGGCAATGCGTCTCGCCGAGGAAATGGAAGCAGCAGGCGTCGAATCTGGTACCCCATCGGTTGGCGTTCACTAGTTCGCCTGACGCATCGCGGGTAGTTCCTCGGGTAGGCTGGCTCGCATGTTGAAAATGTCCACGCTTTTCTTGCGCACATTGCGCGATGATCCTGCCGATGCCGAAGTTGCTAGCCACCGACTCCTAGTTCGCGCTGGTTATGTACGCCGTATTGCTGCTGGGATTTATTCGTGGCTTCCACTGGGGTACATCACCTTTCGCAATATCGAACGTGTAGTCCGTGAGGAAATGGATGCGGCTGGATTTCAAGAAGTGCATTTCCCATCACTCTTGCCACGTGAGCCATATGAAAAGACAAATCGCTGGCAGGAATACGGACCAGATCTCTTTCGTCTTCAGGATAGAAAAGGTGGCGATTACCTCTTAGGTCCCACTCATGAGGAAATGTTTACATTGATGGTCAAGGGCGAGTACTCCTCGTACAAAGATCTACCTCTTTCTCTCTACCAAATTCAAACAAAGTATCGCGACGAGCCACGCCCTCGAAGTGGAATCATTCGCGGGCGCGAATTCGTCATGAAAGATTCCTATTCATTCGATCTCACCGATGAAGGCCTATCTGAGTCATATATGAAGCACCGCGCTGCTTATGTGAAAACCTTTGATCGCTTAGGACTCAAATACAACATTGTCAGTGCAATGTCTGGCGCCATGGGTGGATCACGATCAGAGGAATTCTTAGCACCTTGCGAAACCGGCGAAGACACCTATGTGCTTTGTGAGAAATGTGGATACGCAGCAAACGTTGAGGCAATGAAAACAACAGTGGATCCTGTTGATTCATCTGCTACCCCGGCGCTGCAAGTTGTTGACACACCTAATACTCCAACGATTGATACCCTCGTTGAAGTGTTAAACGAACGCTTTGGGGGAGGGTTTACCGGAGCAGATACTTTGAAAAATATTCTCCTCGTAGCTGACGGGAAAACTATTTCGGTTCTTGTCCCTGGTGATCGAGAAGTTGATATGAAACGCTTGGAAGCAAATCTTCCTGGTGTAAAGGAAATTCGCTTATTTGAGGATGAGGATTTTGCAAAGAATCCTGCATTGGTAAAAGGATATGTCGGACCACAAGATGCAAAAAATCTTGGGATTACTTTGTATGCCGATCCTCGGATTGCACTTGGAACTTCATGGGTCACGGGCGCCAACAAACAAAATTGCCATGCACTCAATGTTGTGAACGGACGCGATTTCACTGTCGAGAAATACATCGATGCGGCAGAAGTAAAACAGGGTGATGCTTGTCCTGATTGCGCGGCCCCGGTTGTTATTGATCGCGCCATTGAAATCGGTCATATATTTCAATTAGGTCGAAAATATGCGCAGGCTCTTGATCTGACGGTCTTGGATAAAGATGGGAAAGCGCGCGTTGTCACTATGGGCTCATATGGAATCGGCGTCTCGCGAGCAGTCGCGGCAATTGCTGAACAGACCTACGATGAAATTGGATTGTGCTGGCCAGCCGAGATTGCTCCCGCAAAAGTCCATATTGTGGCCACAGGTAAAGAAGATCTCCCATTTGATACCGCGGAAGAAATTGCCACAGCCCTTGAAAATCAGGGGATTTCGGTGATGCTTGATGATCGTCGCGATGCAAGCCCTGGTGTGAAATTCAAAGATGCCGAGCTCATTGGTAATCCAATTATTGTCATCGTCGGCAAAGCTTTAGTTGATGGCAAAGTTGAGATTCGAGTACGACGTACAGGCGAGAAGACAGAAGTCGCACTTGCTGATGCAGTTTCTGAAGTAGCAAAACTTCTCGCTTAATGCACTTTTTTGGCGACCTCTCGACCTTTTCGATGGTCTTCATGGCCATTGCCGCTTTCTGCGCTGGATTTGTTGATGCCATCGCTGGCGGAGGTGGACTAGTTCAGTTGCCTGCACTTCTCGTGGGACTTTCTTCATCGCCCACGGTGCAAGTTCTAGGTACAAATAAACTCTCCTCTGTTTTCGGAACGAGCGCCGCAGCAATTTTGTATCGTCGGAGAGTTAAACCCGATCTGAAATTTACAATGGCAATGGCAGTGCCCGCTTTCTTTGGTTCAATGGGCGGCGCACTCCTTGCCTCCTACATTCCAACGCATGCACTTCGCCCGATCGTCTTTGTATTGCTCGTTTTGGTCGTGATTTATACCTGGCGAAAGCCCGATCTAGGGCAAGTTGAAACTTTGCGCCACACAAGTGGTCGACGTACTTTTATTGCGACAGGCGCTGGTGCTGGAATTGGTTTCTACGATGGAATTTTTGGACCAGGTACCGGAACATTCTTGATGGTGGTCTTAGTGGTAGCACTTGGTTTTGCTTTTCTTACCGCGTCATCGATGGCCAAAGTGGTTAACGTTGCAACGAACGTCGGAGCCATCGTGATTTTTGGAATCCATGGCGTGATTTTATGGAAAGTGGGTTTGGCGCTGGGTCTTGCCAATATTGCAGGTGGGATATTGGGGGCGCGGATGGCGATTCGCGGTGGTTCGGCTTTGGTTCGAAAGTTTTTCCTCATCGTGACGTTATTGCTTATTGTGAAAGTGGGAGTGGACACAATTACGCATTGGTAAGTGCCCTTTTTGTCGGATATGCTCCTCCTACAACTTCATAGAAAGCAGAGATTCATGTCACTCGTTGAGCAAGTTACGCAAGCCATTGCGCCTTCAATTTCGGCAGCAGGCTTACACCTAGAAGACGTACAGGTCGTTTCTCCTGGTAGACGTCGCACAATCACATGCATTGTTGATGCGGATCAAGGTCTAAATCTTGATGAAGTCACAGTCGCATCAAAAATTATTGCGGAAATTCTCGATACTGCTTCTTTCCTAGATGACACACCATTCACTTTAGAGGTCACCTCACCAGGAGTTGATCGCCCGCTCACTCAACCTCGTCATTGGCAAAAGAATCTCACACGTTTAGTCCGCATCACATTAAATGATGGCGGAGTAATTGAAGGCCGCATTCAAAGCAGTGATGAAACAAGTGTTGTCGTATTATCGGGTGAGAAAATTCAAAAAGAATTGGTAGTGCTTTTTTCAGATGTAAAACGTGCCCTTATCGAAATCGAATTTAATCGTAAGGACAGTGAGATCTGATGCATGTAGATATGAAGGCCTTGGCCTCGCTCACTATTGAACGCGAAATCCCACTTGATCGACTTATTGGTGCTATTGAAGCAGCGGTACTGACTGCATACATGCACACCCCTGAGGCACGCTCGCATGCGCGCGCCCACCTTGATCCAATCACGGGTGAGATTCGAATTCTTATCTCCACATTTGGCGAGGATGGCGAAAGACTCGAAGATGAAATTGATGATCCTGAAGGTTTCAGCAGGATTGCAACTTCAACTGCTCGTCAAACGATTAAACAAAAAATGCGCGAAGCAAACGATGCAGACATTGTCGGAGAATTTACTGCTTCAGTGGGGGATATTGTTTCAGGTGTTGTGCAGCAGGGCAGAGATCCAAGAATGGTTTACGTAAACCTTGGTCGCGTTGAAGGAAAAGTTCCCGCGCAAGAGCAAGTTCCCGGAGAAGTTTTTGCTCACGGCGAGCGCATCAAATGTTTTGTAGTTGATGTAAAACAGGGAATGCGCGGACCTGAGGTAACTCTTTCTCGTAGCCACCCTGCATTGGTCAAACAACTTTTTGCACTCGAAGTTCCAGAAATTGCAGATCGTATTGTTGAGATCATGGCAGTTGCTCGTGAGGCGGGTCATCGCACCAAGATTGCCGTCCGTACTCATCGTGCTGGAGTGAGTCCAAAAGGTTCTTTGATTGGTCCGATGGGAACTCGTGCACGTGCCGTTATGGACGAACTCCATGGAGAGAAAATTGACATCGTTGATTGGTCAGAAGATCCAGCTATTTTTGTCGGCCATGCCCTAGCCCCTGCCCGAGTTGAAAAAGTTGAAATTGTTGACCTCATGACTCGTTCGGCAAAGGTCACCGTCCCTGACTACCAGCTCTCGCTGGCTATTGGGAAAGATGGTCAAAATGCTCGTTTAGCGGCAAGACTTACTGGTTGGCGCATTGATATCCATTCCGATGCCGAAGGCAAAGTCAGCGAATAAGGGTTTTTAGGGGTTTAGACCCTGGGAAAGGTAGGATTGCCCTTGTTGAATTTGAGCGAAACGGTTGCGATGAGCCCCATACGGAGTTGCATTCAATGCCGAAAACGTGAAAATCCATCAGCGATGCTCAGGGTGGTCTGTGTTGAAGGAGTTCTTATTCCTGATCCAGAGTGCAGAGCTCCAGGCCGAGGGGCTTGGGTTCATCGCGAATGTGCATTGATCGCTATTGAACGTGGAACTTTTCGTCGGGCATATCGACATCAAGGGACATACGATGGCAAACAATTACTTCAATACCTTATCGAACCTTAACGAAACGGATGCGAAAGATATGACACTCACATGAGTTCCAACCGATCATGAGGTCAGGCAACTAAGGCTCGCATCAGAAAATTGCGGGCCAAGACAGGAGAACTGTGGCAAAGGTCCGCGTACATGAGTTAGCAAAACAACTCGGTATGGAGAGCAAGGTCGTCCTTGCAAAACTCCAAGAGATGGGCGAATTCGTCCGCTCGGCATCATCAACCGTTGAGGCACCCGTGGTGCGCAAACTTGTTGAGATGTACCCAGATGCAAAACCGGTTGAAGAAAAGAAACCCGTCAAGAAAGCCGCTGCGAAAAAAGCCGCAGCTAAGCCAGCATCAGCAGAACTAACTCCTGAAGCTGCGGTAGAACTTCTTGCAGAGATTTCACCAGAATTAGCACAACAGGCAAGTGAGCAAAAAGCTGCAGCGGATGCACGAGCAACAGCGCCGATGCCTTCTGCTCCCGTTGCTGCAACTTCTGATGAAGCCGAAACTCCTGTCACATCGCAGGTGCCACATGCACCGCGTCCAGGAAATAACCCATTTGGAACACCACGTCCTCCTGCACCGCGTCCTCCTGCACCGCGTCCAGGAAATAATCCATTCTCTGCTGGCGGGGCCATGCCTCGTCCACCACAAAGACCTACAGGACCAGCTGGTGCAAGTGGACCTCGTCCAGGAATGTCAGGCCCACGTCCGGGATCTGTTCGTCCAGGATTTGCTGCACGTCCGGCTTCGGCTCGTCCACCAGGTGCAGGTGCTGGAAATTACCCACCACGTAGTGGCGGTCCCGCAGGTTCATCAACACCAGGAAGTCCTTATCGCACACCTACTGCAGGTGCACCAACTACGGGTGGTCCTGCACGTCCAGGTGGAGCAGGTCGACCACAACGCGGAAGCACTGGAGGAGCATTCGGAAAGAATGCAAGTAAATCCAGCAAGAGAAAACCAAAGAGTAGAAAAGCTCTGCGCGATGAATTCGACAATATGCAAGCGCCACAATTGGGTGGCGCAGTTGTTCCGCACGGTGATGGCAAGACTCCTATTCGTATGCGTCGTGGTGCATCACTTGCAGATTTTGCAGACAAGATCAATGCAGATCCAGCAGCGCTCGTCGCTGCTCTCTTTCACTTAGGTGAAATGGTCACCGCGACTCAATCAGTGGACGAAGATACTTTCGCACTGCTTGGCGCGGAACTTGGATATGTCATTCAGATTGTTAGCCCAGAGGATGAAGATCGCGAACTCTTGCAGACATTCGACATCAATCTTGATGAAGAATTAGCTGATCTAGATCCATCGCTTCTTGTTACTCGTCCGCCAGTAGTCACTGTTATGGGTCACGTGGATCACGGTAAAACTCGTATGCTCGATGCAATTCGCCAGACAGAGGTAGTTAAATCTGAAGCAGGCGGAATCACTCAGCACATTGGTGCCTACCAAATTCATCACACTCACGATGGCGTCGACCGCGCAATTACCTTCATCGATACACCTGGTCACGAAGCCTTTACCGCTATGCGTGCACGTGGTGCCAAGGTGACAGATATTGCAGTGCTCGTTGTTGCAGCTGATGACGGAGTTATGCCTCAGACGATTGAAGCACTCAACCATGCACAAGCCGCTGACGTACCAATCGTGGTAGCCGTCAACAAGGTTGATAAAGAAGGCGCTAACCCGGATAAGGTGCGCCAGCAATTAACTGAGTACAACTTGGTTGCAGAGGAGTACGGCGGAGACACAATCTTCGTAAACGTTTCCGCAAAGACTGGCGAAGGCATTAAGGAATTGATCGATTCAATTCTTCTTACTGCTGATGCGGTTATTGATTTGCAAGCAGTTGCCGATGACGACGCTCGAGGCGTTGCTATTGAAGCTCACTTGGATAGAGGTCGCGGTCCAGTTGCGACTGTTCTTGTCCAACGTGGAACTCTTAAGGTGGGAGATGCAATCGTTGCCGGTGGTTCATTTGGTCGCGTTCGCGCAATGCTCGATGAGCACGGTGAGACTCTTTCTGAGGCGGGACCATCTCGTCCGGTACAGGTTCTCGGATTTACATCCGTACCAAGTGCTGGCGATACCTTCCTAGTTGCAAGTGATGACCGTACTGCTCGTCAGATCGCTGAAAAGCGTCAGGCCGCTGAGCGAAATGCTCAACTTGCTAAGGCACGCAAGAAGGTTTCACTGGAAGACTTCATGGAGCAGTCAAAGGTCTCGACACTTAACTTAATTCTCAAGGGTGACGTGAGCGGGTCTGTTGAAGCACTCGAAGAGGCGCTTATGGCGTTAGATGTTGGCGCAGAGGTTGATCTTCGCGTTATTCACCGTGGCGTTGGCGCAATCACTAAGAGCGATATTACGTTG
>CAIYRR010000019.1 GCA_903928745.1 uncultured Actinomycetes bacterium
CGAGAACAACCATCAAGTGACACTCTGGATTGTTTGTTGTGATGGCGTTTGCAATTGCCTGCAAAACCATTGTCTTTCCAGCCTTCGGAGGAGAAACAATAAGTCCGCGCTGACCCTTACCAATTGGTGAGATCAAATCGATGACACGAGTTGTCAGAATGTTTGGCTCAGTCTCAAGACGCAGACGCTCTTGTGGGTACAAAGGAACAAGCTTTGAGAACTCCACGCGGTTGCGTGCTTCCGCTGGCGCCATTCCATTAACAGTTTCTAGAGTGATGAGTGCATTGAACTTCTCACGACGCTCGCCCTCACGTGCCTGGCGAACGGTTCCTGTAACAACATCTCCCTTGCGAAGTCCGTAACGACGAACTTGCTGCAATGAGATGTACACATCGTTTGGACCTGGCAAATATCCAGCGGTACGGATAAATGCATAACTTTCAAGAATGTCTACGAGTCCACCAACTGGTACCAAGACATCGTCTTCGGCAAGCACTGGTTCGCGTTCTTCGCGCGGAGCGCTGTGTCCTTGGCGCTCTCTTGTGCGACCACGATCACGGCCACGATCACGGCCACGTCCTCGATCGGAGTTATCTCCACGATCATTACGTGACTCTTGTGAATCGCCTTCGGATTCATCTGCTGGGGCTTCAGCTTCTTGCTTCTTCTTATTACGGTTTGCGTTGCGCTCTGCTCGTTTGGTTTCGCGTTCTAATTTCGCGGCTTCACGATTGGCGGCTTGGAGATCGCTAATAGCTTGTACGAGTGCGGCCTTCTTCAACTTGGCGGCGCCTTCGATTCCTAATTGACCAGCAACAGCTTGCAGTTGCGGAAGGAGCATCGAAGCTAACTCTGGGCTACTTGAGCGAACAGGTTCTTTTTCAGTCATTGAACTTCATTTCAGTTATGGGAATAGTCCCGTGATTTCTTCTTGTTTTGGATATCTGAGGTGTTTCTTTCCACCGAGTGCTTCAGAAAAATGATTCACACGCGTGCGGTTCAGATGAGAGAACCGTAGCAGGGGTCCTGCAAATCCGCCAAACTCGGCGGGCCATGCGCAAACGTTGCGCAAACTAAGCTGAAATTACGGTGGCTCCGGTGGCCGAAACTGCCAACTCTTGCACATCGAAATTATCGCCAGCCACCCGCTGAAATTCGGCTATTTCGGATGCATCTCCACTATGAAAGACCAAGACTGTTGGACCGGCCCCAGAGATGAATGCTGCTACTCCAGCACCACGTAACTTTGTTACCAATGCAAATGATTTAGGCATTACTGCTTCGCGATATTTCTGGTGCAAGAAATCTTCCGTTGCGACAAATAACAAATCAGGACGTTGTGAAAGTGCGTGCACCAAGAGCGCGGTATTGGTTGAGTTGGCAACTGCATCCGAATGTGGGATCGCCTCGGGCAAGAGCTTGCGAGCTTTAGATGTCGCCACAGATTGAGTTGGAATGAATGCCACAACTTTGATGCGCGGATCAACGGTAATACCAACAGCACGTGCGACTTTGGTTCCGTGATGATCTTCTTGCCAAGCAATTGTTGCGCCACCAAAGAGTGCGGCAGCAACGTTATCTGGATGGCCTTCCATCTTTGATGCAATGTTGAGTAATTCGTCATCGATCATGCGCTCATTGCCCGAAAGCACCAATGCACGAGCCAAAACAAGTCCGCCGACAATTGCACTTGCTGAAGATCCAAGCCCGCGACCTTGTGGGACAACGTTTAGTGCACGAACTGACAGCCCACGTGGCTTTCCGCCCATAAAATCAAAACCTTGATACATCGCCTTGACCAGTAAATTCTTCTCATCGCGTCGTACGGTGTCAGCGCCCTCACCTGCAACGTCAAGATCAAGGCCAACTTCATCGGTTACTTGTGCGATGTAACGATCATGCATTCCTAGAGCTAAGGCGAAGCAATCAAATCCCGGTCCGAGATTTGCGCTGGATGCAGGTACTTGAACTTGAACAGGATGTGCACGAAAAGTTGGTTTGGCCATGATCGCTTCTTAACTCAATCCAAGTGCTTGCGCAGCAACGGATGCGACCGGAGGAATAACAACAGGATCCGCAGCGCCTTCAAGTGCCCAATGAACATCTTTCAAGCCATGACCTGTCACGGTAATAACGATGCGCTTTCCATGTGGCAACGTGCCTCGTGCCTCGTGCTTAATGAGACCAGCAAGACCTGCAGCGCTAGATGGTTCAACAAAGACGCCTTCTTTTCCTGCAACGAGGCGATATGCACTCAAGATTTCTTCATCAGTTACTGAATCAATGAGTCCGCCTGATTCATCTCGCGCCGCAACTGCTTGCGCCCAGGATGCAGGATTTCCAATTCGAATAGCCGTGGCGATCGTTTCTGGATTCATCACGATTTCACCGCGAACAATGGGAGCCGAACCTTCGGCTTGAAAGCCCCACATCTGTGGCATCTTTGTGGAGATTCCATCTGCGCGATATTCGTTATAGCCCTTCCAGTATGCGGTGATATTTCCTGCATTACCTACTGGCAACGCATGAATATCTGGTGCATCTTCAAGGAAATCAACTACTTCAAAAGCTGCAGTCTTTTGCCCTTCGATACGGAAAGGGTTGATGGAGTTAACAAGTGCCACGGGATAGTTCTCTGAAAGATCTCGAGCCAAGTTCATGCAATCATCAAAGTTTCCATCAACTTGCAAGATTGTCGAGCCGTGAATCATCGCTTGAGCCAACTTGCCCATCGCAATCTTTCCGGCGGGAATTAATACTGCGGGAACCATTCCGGCTTTGGTTGCATACGCTGCGGCAGATGCACTGGTGTTTCCGGTCGATGCGCAGATAACTGCTTTCGCGCCATCTTCTGCGGCCTTGGAAATAGCCATCGTCATTCCGCGATCTTTGAAAGACCCTGTTGGGTTAGCGCCTTCGAATTTCAACCAGACATCATTGTTGAGCAATTTGGACAGGTGAAGGGCGTGAATAAGTGGCGTGCCACCTTCGCGAAGAGTGATGACAGGAGTCTTTGCACTAACAGGTAGGCGATCACGGTATTCCTCAATTACACCGCGCCACTGATGCGCTCCGCGTTGTACATATTGGTTCGTCATTATTGAGGTGACCCTTCGACTCGAATAACACTGTCAACTGATGTGACCATATCCATTTGCGATAAACGATTTACTGTTGCAGCGAGCGCCGCTTCCGTTGCATTGTGTGTAACAACAATAAGTTCTGCATCAGAGCCACGACCAGTTTGGCGCACTGTTTGAATAGAAACATTCTCCGTTGCAAATGCTTGGGCAATAGCTGCAAGCACTCCTGATTTGTCGGCAACATTTAGGCGAATTAAATACTTGGTGTTGGTCTGACCTATAGGAACAATTGCACGATCTGCATAATCACTTTCGCGCGGCCCAACTGCGCCACCCGTGCGATGGCGAGCTACTGCAACTACATCGCCAAGAACCGCGCTAGCTGTAGGCGCTCCGCCCGCACCGCGACCGTAGAACATGAGTTCGCCCGCTGATTCGGCTTCGACAAATACTGCGTTAAACGCATCGCGCACAGAAGCAAGTGGATGATTTCGTGGAAGGAGTACTGGATGGACCCGTACAGAAATTTGATCTGCGGGAGTGAGTTCTGCAATTGCCAATAACTTAATGACATGGTTCATAGATTTGGCAACTGCAACATCGGCAGAGGTAATTTGTGAAATACCTTCGCGATGCACGTCGGCTGCGGTGACACGTGTATGGAATGCAAGTCCTGCCAAAATTGCAGCCTTTGCAGCTGCATCAAATCCTTCGATATCTGCAGTCGGATCTGCTTCGGCATAACCAAGCGCTTGTGCTTCGGCAAGTACTTCTCCAAATGCACGACCTTCTTCATCCATCTTGGTCAAAATAAAGTTTGTAGTCCCGTTCACAATTCCCATGATGCGAGTGACATGATCGCCAACTAAAGATTCGCGAAGCGGACGCAAGATTGGAATTGCGCCAGCAACTGCTGCTTCGTAATACAGGTCTACGCCTGCCTTATCGGCTGCTCCATAAAGATCTGCGCCATGTGTAGCCAGCAACGCTTTGTTAGCGGTGACAACGGATTTTCCATTAGCGATTGCTGCAAGGATCAAGGTTCGGGCCGGTTCGATACCGCCCATTACTTCAATGACGATGTCGATCTCAGGATCATTTACAACAGAATCGGCATCGGTAGTGAAGAGTGATGGATCTATTCCTGGACGCGCTACGGAGATATCCCGGACCGCAATCTTGGTCAGGACAAGGCGTGCGCCCGATCTCGTTGAAAGTTCACGCTGATCTTCAGAGAGCAAGCGGGCAACCTGGCCACCGACGACGCCGGCGCCCAACATTCCGATTTTAAGGACGGGAAGTGCGGAATTCATGTGCTTACTCTTTCACACATCAAGACCGAGAAGATCGGCCTCTGTTTCGCGCCTCAAAATTACGCGTGCTTTTCCATTCAAAAGCGCTACCACTGGTGGCCGAGGCACATGGTTGTAATTGCTGGCCATGCTTCGACCATATGCACCCGTTGCAGGTACGGCTAAAAGATCCCCGGGCGCGATATCAGCAGGAAGTGCAATGTCTCGAATAATGATGTCGCCCGTTTCGCAATGTTTTCCAACTACTCGAGAAGCCACCAACGGAGCATGCGATGTGCGATTAGCCAGGACGGTGATGTACTCGGCGCCATAGAGAGCAGGGCGAATATTGTCGCTCATGCCACCATCAATAGATATGTAATTGCGATTCTCGCCGGATTCAAGAACAACGGTCTTGGTGGTTCCTACCTCGTACAAAGTAAACATGGAGGGCCCAACAATCGCGCGACCTGGTTCGATCGAGATTCGCGGAATATCTAGAGCGTATGTTGCACAAGAAGTTTTCACTGCATTTGCTAGATATGGCAAAACTTCTGCGGGCAGAAGTGGCTCGTCTTCGGGAAGGTATGAAATTCCGTATCCCCCACCAAGATCCAACTCAGGAAGTTGGCTACCAAATTCATCGCGGTACTTGCCCATTAATTCAATAAGACGATCTGCAGATACTGCAAACGCATCCATCGATAAAATCTGCGAACCAATATGTCCGTGGAACCCGCGAAGTTCGAGTTCTGGATGCATGCGCGCTTCCAGGACTGCAGCCCATGCTGCGCCACTTGCAATAGAGAAACCAAACTTCACATCTTCATGTGCAGTGGCAATGGATTCGTGAGTGTGCGCTTCAATGCCAGGTGTAAGACGCAAGAGAATTGCTTGGACAACGCCATGCTTGCGTGCAGCATCTGCCACTCGCGAAATCTCAACGAGTGAATCCACGACAATCGTGCCGACACCAATTTCAACAGCTTTGGTAATTTCAGCAATAGATTTATTATTGCCGTGCACTTGAATCTTCGATGCTGGAAAATTCGCAGCCAGCGCAACAGCAAGTTCGCCACCAGTGCACACATCCAAACCAATTCCACATTCGGCAATCCATTTAGCCACCTCTACACAAATAAAGGCCTTGCCTGCGTAGTACACATGCCCTGCGTTCTCGCCAAAGGATTCATCAAGAGCTTTACCCCAGGAAATTGCACGTTCGCGAAAATCCGCTTCGTCAATAAAGAATGTTGGCGTTCCAAAATCGCGAGCTAACTTATGCGCAGGCATACCTGCGAGGTGCAATTCATTTTCGTGAAAAGTAACTTGAGAAGACCAGACATTTGCCACGACTACATCCTCTCCGGCGCGGTAACGCCAAGAAGACGCAGACCGTTACCCAGCACCTGCATCGTTGCTGCGCAAAGATTTGCACGTGCACTATGAATGGCCTCGATTGGTTCATCACCTAAAGGAAGCACGCGGCAATCCGCATAAAAGCCGTGATACACGCCCGCTAAAACTTCAAGGTATCGAGCAATGCGGTGCGGCTCGCGAAGTTCGGCAGCGCCAGCAACAACGCGTGGAAACTCCGCAAGTGAACCCAGGAGTTCGTTTTCACGCTCATGTACCAGAAGGGCTGGATCAAAGTCGGCTATTGAGTGCGGCACATTCAGGTCACTTGCATTGCGTAACACAGCAGCAATACGAGCATGCGCATATTGCACGTAATAAACAGGATTTTCGTTGGTGCGCTTTTTCAAGATATCGACATCTAAAACCATCGGCGTCTCTACTGGATAACGAATTAATGTGTATCGAGCAGCATCCACGCCAACTTTTTCGACGAGATCTTCCAGAGTAATAATTGTGCCGGCGCGCTTAGAAAGTTTAACTTCCTCGCCGCCTTCCATAATCTTTACAAGTTGCCCGATCAATACATCAATGTTGTATTCAGGGTCATCGCCGGCACAAGCAGCAATCGCCTTCAAACGATTGACATACCCATGATGATCTGCGCCCAACATATAAATACAAATATCGAAACCACGTTCGCGCTTATTAATGTAATACGCAGTATCAGATGAGAAGTAAGTAAGTTCCCCGCCGCTCTTAATCAATACGCGATCTTTGTCGTCATCAAAGTCAGTTGTCCGAAGCCACGTTGCACCTTCTTGTTCAAAGACATGACCTTGCGAGCGCAACTTCTCCAACCCGTGTTCTACTGCCCCGCTGCTATGCAAACTTCTTTCAGAAAACCAGACATCAAAGTGCGTATTGAAAGTTTCTAAAACTCTCTGTTGATCTGCAAGTTGTGCCTTGTATGCACGTTCGCGAAATTCAATAAGTTGTTCGTCCCCGACCATTTTCAAGATCGCAGGATCGCCATCCACAACAGCTTGTGCAAGATCGGAGATATACCCGCCTTGATATCCATTTTCAGGAATCGGTTGCCCCATCGCAGCTGCGCGAACAGATGCACCAAAAAGGTCCATCTGATTTCCGCGATCATTAATATAAAACTCGCGAGTCACCTTGGCACCGGCAGCGCTGAGTACACGACCTAACGCATCACCCACAGCCGCCCAACGTGTATGCCCCAGGTGCAACGGACCCGTTGGGTTCGCGCTAATGAATTCCAAGTTAATGCTGACACCAGCAAGTGATTGCCCATTTCCAAACTTCTCGCCAGCTTCAAGAATCTGACGCACGACTTCACCTTGGCTAGCACGCTCCAAAGTGATGTTAATAAATCCCGGTCCTGCAATATCCACCGATAAAACTTCTGGAAGTGCTTCTAAATCCCTCTTAAGGAGCTCAGCAATTTCCCGCGGTGGACGCCCGGATCCCTTCGAAACCTGCAACGCAATAGATGAGGCATAGTCGCCATGATCGCGATTCTTCGGGCGCTCCAAAGGAATGCTCGCTGGGATTTCACAGGTGAGTTCGCCCTTTTCCACCAAAGCGCGCAGGGCAGCAGTGATCTTGCCTGCTAGGAGTTCGCTATGGGAGGACACCCGCCAAGGTTACCGTTTAGCGCTCAAACCATGCGCATTCGTTGATTTGTACCTCTTACCTCTACCCTTACCCCTGTTGCACGGATCAATGGATTCCTTAGGAATTATTCGATCAAAAGCTCCAGCGGGAGTGGTGAAATGGCAGACACGCAGGTCTTAGGAACCTGTGTCTTCGGACGTGAGGGTTCAAGTCCCTTCTCCCGCACACATTAAGTAAAAGTTCTTGCGATTTACACGTTAACAAAAGTTGAGTGGATAGGTTCGCTCGCCGATATGGCAGCTTGAACTATGTAGCGTTTCGGCGCATTGCCAATATATCCAAATGGGTAGCAGGTACTCAGCGTCAAAACGGCTCCGTTAGTTGGGACTATGACAGTCTTATCATCGGCCACGACAATACGGATCTTCTTCACTTCGTAAACAAATATTCCGTAGTCCGTTGTTACGGTGAGCAAATCTCCCAGTTGAACATCTCCCAAGTTCCTAAAGACTGAATCTCTATGTCCGGCCAGTACTGAGTTATCGCTCATCCCTGGGAGGACGCTTGCGATGTAATGGCCCACGCCCTTTTTCAATTCTTCTGCATTCGTTCCTTGCACGATCGGAATCACTCGTTTTAAGCGAGGTATCGAAAGTGAACCGATCACGTCTCCGACCTTAGGTTGCACAACGGCCGTCGATGATTTTGTCTGAGCAGTGAGATCCAACTTGGGCAAGTATTGAACGCCCAAGTTGGAATTCATCTGATAAATCTCAATCCCGGCATAACCCGCTGTCACTAGCCCCAACGAAAATGCAAGGGTCGAAGTAACAAGTAGGACTACTCGAGATCGCTTCATTCTGGTTGCCTGTATTACTTAGACGTAGAGAACTTACGGATTCCTACCACGCCAGCTGCACTCAACAAGAGTCCTACTGCCAGGGCGTTAAACCATGGGGAGGATGTCTTCGGCAATGTTCCACCAGTTTCAGTAGTTTGCCCATCTTCGACAATAGCTACACCGACATCAGTGCTGGTTCTAGTAATCGTAACTTCTTCACCAGCGCCAACAATTACTTGTCCATTTATTTGCGCGCTTCCAGACCAGGCACCGTCATAACCATCAACATAGGAAACCATGACAACGTAACTGCCAGGAGCAACAGTAAAAGTTGTTCCGACGCCATCTGTACCAGTAAATGGACTTCCGGCAATATCTGCGCCTCCAAACTTCACATTAAAAGTGAAATCGCTAGGTAATTTTGCACCTGAATTATCATTCACAACCTTGCTAACAACATGAATGGTTGCAGTAGCTTCTCCAACCGCATTCGAAGGAGCTACTACTAGGAGGCTTAGAGCAACAGCACCAGCAACGGCAATACTCTTTCTATATCTGATTGTCATTTTGCGTACATCCAATTCTTAAAAAATCACAGAGAAGAAAATCTCCTTTGCTCCTTTCACGGTAGCCCTGTAATCAATGATTAAGTACGAAAATAATTGTGGGATTTCTGTGTGTTTTGAATGTAAAAGCGTGCGACAACACTGAGAATCTCGTGAGTCAGTAGAGCGAATCTCGTGACTTAATCGACTCATATTCGATTGAAGCGGTAGGTCACAAAGTGGTGCGCACTCCTACCAACCACCTTCTGCGCGACGGTTGTATTTAACTTCGCTATTACCTAAATCAAAGACAATGAGTTTTCTCTCCGTGAATGATTCCAAGAACCATTGAGACAGCTCGCGTCCAACACCACTTTTACCTGCGCCACCAAATGGTGCTAATTGATCCCAATAGTTACTGGTCTCATTAACGTTTACTGATCCATGTGGCAAAGCTTCGGCAACGCGCCATGCGTTGGAGAGATCGCGTGTCCATAGGGATGCGATGAGTCCAAGTTCGCTCTTGTTGGCAATTTCAATTGCGTGCTCTGCCGATTTGATCTTCATGATCGGTGCAACAGGTCCGAAGGTCTCCTCTTGCATAATCTGCATATCTTCATCGACACCTAAGAGGATTGTGGCTGGATAGTAAAGACCTTCTTCTGGACCAAACTGAATAATCTTCGCGCCTTTTGACCGTGCATCTTCAACGTGCGCTTTAACGCGATTAAGTGTTGTTTCATTACATAGAGGACCCATGGTTGTTGTCTCTAGCGATGGATCCCCAATCACGAGCTTGCCTGCTGCTGCGGTGAATTTCTCTACGAACTCATCGTAGATATCTTCGTGGACAAGAAGTCTCTCGGCAGAGGTGCACACCTGTCCCGAGTAATAGAAGCAACCGTTAATTGCTCCATCAACTGCTGCATCAATATCTGCATCTTCAAGAATGATGAATGGTCCATCTCCGCCGAGTTCAAGAAGATGTGGCTTCAACGCACATGCCTTGGCAATAATCTCGCCAGTCTTGGTGGATCCAGTGAAGAAGATGCCATCGACATCTTTGTGTTCCACAATGGCGGCGCCGATATCGCCGAATCCTTGTACGACGTTTACAACACCTGCAGGTAAGCCCGCATCTTCAAATATCTGAGCAACCATGGCGCAACTCAGTGGTGAGAACTCCGATGGCTTCCATACGGTTGTATTTCCTGCACCAATGATGTGAGCCAGTGCAATAGATGCAATATCCGTTGGGAAGTTGTACGGGGTAATTACGCCGACAACACCAAGTGGGCGGTGTCCAAGAACTAATCGCTTATTGGTTGTCTGCTCTTGGCTAGAAGGAAAGGAGAGTCCGCGGTGTCGCAGGATTTCTTCGGCAGCCTTTGAATAAGAAGGGACTGCGTACTCATAGACCTCTTCACGAGAGTCGGTAATAGTCTTTCCGATTTCATGGCAGAGCATTAGAGCAATTGGCTCGGCGCGCTCTAGAAATAATTGATGAATACGACGAAGGATCTTTGCTCGCTCGATTACAGGAAGGGCAGCCCAAGCAGGTTGTGCAGCTCTTGCCGCAGCTACTGCCTTATCTACATCGGCTGGCGTGCACCTGGAAACATTGTCGATGACTTCACGAGAATGTGGAGACTTGATTTCAAATGTTCCGCCCGAACCTGGTACCCACTTGCCACCAATAAGTGCATTCACTGGGGCCTTAATGGACTCAATCATTTCCCGCTCCTGATCTGCCCAATCGTTTTTGGGCAACGTAAAACTCACATTAAAGGTTTGCCGACATGTTCTAGGCTCTCATAAACCTTAAGTTTTCGATAGAGAGTCAATGTGGGTTTTCGCTCATCTAACGAGCGTAAACAAGTGGTGGGTATCTCTCACGGGTTCTCTTTAAATCAAACGTCGATGCGAGGAGACTAAAGGTGTACACGGAATGTGTACTAATGAAAGGTCTTTACAATGACAAGAAATTATGTAGTTACAGGTGCCGCCTCCGGAATCGGCGCACAAACCGTTACCCTCCTCAAAGAACGCGGAGCCAAAGTAATCGGCGTTGATATTCACAATTCAGATGTCAATGCGGACTTAAGCACAGTCCTTGGTCGCAAGGAAGCTGTAGGTCACGTTGTTGATTTATCTGGTGGAAAGATCGACGCAATCATCGCTTGCGCTGGGCTTGCACATCCCATTGCAAAAACTGTTTCCGTAAACTTCTTTGGAGTTACCGAGTTTCTCAACGGACTCCTACCAATTCTTTCCAAGAGTTCTGCACCCCGTGTTGCCGTAACAAGTTCGATGGCTTCCTTAATGCCAAACTCGCCAGAACTTGTTGAAGCAATGCTTGCTAACAACGAAGCGGGCGCACTTGTAATCGCCCAAGGATTAGTTGATAAGGGCGATGCAGAAGCAAGTTTGATTTATGGATCTACCAAACGCGCAGTTAGCCGATGGATTCGTCGCGAATCGATTAAGCCAGCATGGGCCGGGGCAGGTATTCCACTTAATGCAGTGGGTCCAGGAATTGTTGAGACTCCAATGGTCGCCGACATGATTGCAACAGAGGAAGCAAGAACAGCCATCAGTCAGATGGTTCCAATGCCTCTCAATGGTTTCATGAAGCCTCGCCAAGTTGCTTACCTACTTACATGGCTTGCCTCAGAGGAAAACACCCACACCACCGGGCAAACGATTTACATTGACGGTGGATCTGATGCGGCATTGCGCGGAGACAATATCTGGGCTTAACAAGCTAGGGCACGCCAAGTCGGTGCAGTCGTGAGTTCTATGCAAGTGACATAGGATTTCACGAACTGCACCACCCAGCAAAGGCGTGAATCGTGAAGCTCACTGAAGTTCTTAACCAGAGATACATGAAGAGGCTCTATACCTCCAGGTTTATCTCCAACTTCGGTAATGGCATGGCGCCGATTGCACTCGCCTTTGGAATCTTGAAATTACCTGGTGGGGATGCAACGAAACTTGGTTTGGTTCTTGGATCCAGTTCAGTAACCCTGCTACTGATGTTTCCCTTCGGCGGAGTTATCGCTGATAGATATGGGCGTGCACGATTAGTTGGTACAGCCGACATCGTTGCTGGATCGCTCTTTAGTATTCAAGCCATTCTCTTCTTTACGGGGCACGCTCCCATCCCAGTACTCATGTTGATCAACGCCCTCTTTGGAATCACGTGGGGGATCTGGTGGCCAGCTTTTTCGGGAATTATGCCTGCATTGCTTCCCGATGAATCACTACAACGTGGAAATGCTTTTAATCAACTCTTTTCCAATGTTGCGATGGTCCTAGGAGCAGCAACCGGTGGCGTTCTTGTTGCCAATTTCGGTAGCGCATTTGCTCTTGCCCTCGATGCTGCAAGTTTCTTAGTTGCTGGTGTGCTCGTCTTTTCAGTCCGACATATGACACCTGCTATGGAGTCTGTAGAAAACACCATGCTTCATGACATCAAAGCCGGATGGAAAGTATTTATCTCCTTCCATTGGATTGTGGCAATTGTTGCGGCGTTCTCATTCATTGTGATGGTCTGGGCCGGTGCCGAAAGTGTTCTCGGGCCAATGATCGCCCTAAAGAGATTTAACGGTGCAAGTTCCTGGTCAATCGTTCTTACATGTGAATCAGTGGGATTCATCGTTGGTTCCTTGGTCGCGCTGAAGATCAATCCCAAAAGGCCAATGCTTTTCTTGATGTTGGCAACAACCCCTCTCACTTTCTATGTCTCATCTATGGCATTTGCCTCATCCATTTGGATTATCGCCCTTGGAGCATTTATCTGCGGAATATCCGTCGATCTCTGGAGTTCTATTTGGAGTACCGCATTGCAACAACGAGTCCCACGTGAATCACTCTCTCGTGTATCTGCCTACGACGGCATGGGATCCATGCTCTTTCGGCCCATTGGTTTAGCAATTGCAGGTCCGCTCTCAATTTGGATTGGCACAACCAAGACTTTGTATTACGGCGCGGCACTTGCCGCTATTTGTATCGGCCTAACACTTTTGGTGCCACAAGTGCGCAACCTAAAACGACTCGAGCCGACTGCAGTTCTAGGCTAAATAAGAACGAGTTCCTTACCCTTTGCCACCGCGGTTTCACGCCCATCAACTCTGAGTTTCTTATAGACGCTCTTGAGGTGGGTCTTCATGGTGTTATGTGAAATATGCAAAATCCTTGAAATCTCAAATATCGTCATGCCTGTAGAAAGGCTTCGAAGAATTTCAAGTTCGCGTTTTGTTAAAGGGGATTCAAGATTTTCAGAAGTCTCTGCAAGTCTGCGGATTCGCATTCTTGCTTCAGAGGCTAGGTCTTCTAAGTAAATCGTGTGCGTCTGGCTGGCCTCCGAAATCAGGAGGTTCAGGAATGAAGGGCTGTTAGATAAAAATATTTCGCGGTACCCGTTCTCCATCCCTATCGCGAGAGCTTTTTGCAAATGCTCTCGCGCGATCGAAGGATATAAAAGACTTGCTTCGGCGAGTGCAATGCTATTCAAGATTTGGGCTCGAGCCGAAGAATAGAGAAGCGTTGAAGGTTCATCAGAATCATCGAGGCGGAAACGAATTTCATCTAGCCTCGTACCATCATTAAGCGAAAGCCGGATTAACGCTTCATGCATGTCAATTACTCGATACGCATCATCGGCCGCCCCGATATCTACCAAGAGCGTGCGTGCGGTGCGAATATCTTCGAGTGCTTCGGAAGTTCGCTGCTGCTGATGTTTTACGAGCGCTCGTTTTGATAACAATGCAACCGCCCAAGGCCATATTTGGAAGGAGATTGCCTCTTCTAAGAGAGGCTGGATCATGAGAAGCGCTTGGGATTCATCGCCTTGTTCACGCATAACTTCGGCTAAAGAGTAGGCGGCTTCGTAAGAACCGCAAATGCCACGAAGCTTGGACATTTGATTTCGTGCAAGCAGAGCAGTATTTGTGATAGTCCTGCAATTTCCGATTGTCATCTCGGCCAAGAGACCAATTGGTCGCAATTGCAGATATGGATTCACATTTTGTTTCTCTGACAAAATTCGTTCTTCAAGGCGGGAAATCTCGAAAAGTTCGTCAACGCAACCCAACAAGAAGGCAGAACCGCCGCCGAGTCTCAAGATGAACGATGCTTTCTCAGGGAAATTAGGGTCCTTACTCACTCGTTCTCTTAAGTATTCAAGCGAAAACTCAACACATTGGCGCAACTCTCCGGCTGCAAAGAGTAATCGAGCTTTAAATAGCGCTAAATCATCTTTGACAATTTCAGAGACACCTAGCGCTTCTGCCTCGCGAGAGAGACGATTAGCTGCTAAAAAGGTTTTTTCAACATTTCCACTAATTAGATCTGCATATGCATCTAGCTGGTCTACTGCGATAGGACCTATGACATTTGCTTTGGCTCCTACAAATTTCCACTTTCTCAATAGGTCGGACTGTCCAGTAAAAATCATGTCGTTAATACTGCCCGCAACGGTTAGCGCAAGGAGTTTCTTTTCGCCAGCAATTTCAAGTAAATCTAGAGCTTCAAATGCTCTACCGTCTTTAATAAGCGCGCGAGCGGAACGTTCAGCCAATTGCTGATACCTCACGGGATCCATCTTGACTCTTTCGATAAGAGCAGCCCGGATTAAAGGATTAATACTAAATACTTCAGTATCTGATCCTAAATATGAAAGGTACTGACCTTGTTGCACCATTCGTCTCAAGACTGGAGTCACTAGAGGGAAATCAGAAATTTCGCTGACAGTTCTCATATTAATTTCCGGAACAAGACAAAACTCTTGCAGAATCGTACGATAACTTTCAGGCAGGCAGTCGATGGCGTGATCAATAAAGATTTCATGTTTGCTACGCAAAGATGAACTCGAACCTTCAAGTAGATCACTTACTCCAAATTGACCTGATGTAGAAACAATATAAACGCCCAGTGGCCAGCCATCGATCTCTCTTAGTTTGCTAATCAACTCGAGATTCTTATTGTTGAGCCCATGTTGCTCAATAACTGCCGAAATTTCTGCGCCACTAAATTTCAGTTCATCAACGCCCCATATGACCAACCCTCTCCTCGACGCAGCAGGTGATGGTGCTGAAGTGGGAGGCGTCGCCCGCAACATTAATATGCGTACATTGTCTGGAACATTTTCACTTAATGCACCGAGTATCGCTGCATGATCCTCGGACCATACATGGGATTCATCAATTACCAAGTTCACTGTTTCTTCTATTTTCGCTAATTCATTACATCCGATTCTGGTTATCTCTACTGGACTCCAAGTGCGGATTCGCTCTTCAGTAAGTTGCGGGGTAAAACCCGGAAAGATATTTCGAAATGACTGCATGATGCTTAAAACGGTATCTAGCACGCTGTCACTTGCCGATGCGGTGTACCAAGCAGTCGTGCTCGGATGCTGGGCTGCCCACTGCGCCGCAAGTGCCGTTTTGCCATAACCCGATGGCGCGATCACATATGTCACTCTTGGTGCTGGCTCGTTGAGTGAGCGCAAAAGCGCCTCTCTCATTAAGAAACTCGCTGGAACTCGAGAGGGGGTGATACGAGAAGAGGAGACTCCGGGGAGCATCTCAAGCATCTTTATCCCCCCATAATTCTCACTATGTGCACTTCTGTGCGACTTAGGGAGGATTAAAGCAGGGTTAACCCAGCAAGTGAAATCTATGGGGTGATAAAACCGCAAAATCACCCAAACCGTATCACCCTACTGCTAGGAATATCCCCCTTTATAGGACAAATCGAAAGCGCCTTCTTTATGGATAAAGGCCACGTAATCGGTGAGCTTCAGCTACCCGGCTCACCCCAAGCATCAAGGCAGCTTCGCGCCACGTGATGTTCTTGGAGGATGCAGTTGTCGAAACTTCAACGATTGCCTTCATGAGAATGCTGTTGAGGTTTTCTTTTACTTCATCAGCGCTCCAGAAATAGTTCTGCTTATCCTGAACCCACTCAAAGTAGGAAACGATTACTCCGCCCGAGTTAGCCAAAATATCTGGAACTACAAGGACACCGTTGCTTGCAAGAATCGCATCGCCTTCTGGTGTTGTTGGTGCGTTTGCGCCTTCAACAACAATCTTGGCTTTGATACCACCGGCAGTTGCACCAGTGATCGAATCTGCAAGAGCTGCTGGAATTAATACATCAACATCCAGATGCAGGATCTCTTCATTAGTCATAGATGTTGTACCAGGAGCACCAACAACTGTTCCTGCGGTCTTTGAGAATTCGAATATATCTGCAATGGATTTAAATCCCGTAACGCCACCTACAACATCGCTGACGGCAACAATCTTGAGACCCATGCCCTCGAGTGCAACTGCAGTCCAGTAGCCCACTTTTCCAAATCCTTGGATTGCAACTGTGGCACCTTGAGGATTAATTCCCTTTGCCTTCAGCGCTTCGATAGTGGAAAGCGCAACGCCATCACCGGTTGCTGTGGTGCGACCAAGAGATCCACCCAGAACAATTGGCTTACCGGTAACAACGCCAGGTACTGAGAATCCGGCGTTAACAGAATAGGTATCCATCATCCAGGCCATGTTACGTTCGTCGGTTCCGACATCGGGAGCAGGAATATCGCGCTCTGGTCCGATGATCGGCAAAATCTCTGAGGTGTAGCGACGAGTGAGTCGCTCGTTCTCTGCAAGGGACAGTGTCTGCGCATTCACTGCGACGCCACCCTTGGCCCCACCGTAAGGAAGATGCGTCAGGGCGCATTTCCAGGTCATCAACATTGCAAGAGCTACCGTTTCATCAAGATCGATATCTTGGTGAAAACGGACTCCACCCTTGGATGGGCCTCGCGTTGTTGAATATTGGACTCGATAACCCTTGTACATCTCCACTTTGCCATCATCTCGGCGCAGGGGAACGGCTACTTCTAAAATTCGCCGTGGTGTTGAGAGGGTATTCCAGTCATTTTCTGAAAGTTCTAATTGCTCTACTGCTCGGCGTAATTGAGCCAAGGCAGTTTTAATTGGTGACTCCGTTGTCATGCTTTTACAGTAGTCCTGGCGCTAGGGAAAGTAAAAAAAGGCTCACTATTTTCGCCCTTTTTTGAGAGACTTCACTCGTGATGAATACGACGTTAACTGGAAAAGTCATTCGCCTTGAACCTTTGCACGAAAGTCATGCCTCCTCTTTATTTAATTACATGGGAAATGACCCAGAAGTGTGGCGCTGGTTACTTCATCCAATTCCCGCTGATGTGATGGAAATGCGCGACATAGTTTCTTCTTATGTTGCCGGGCGAGCCACCGGTTGGCGTGAACCATTTGCCGTTATTGATCTTGCAAGTGGAGATGCAATTGGAACAACTTCCTATATGGATATTGATCTCGCTAACCGAAACCTTGAAATCGGATCAACTTTCTATTCGAGTAAATTTTGGAGAAGCGCGGTAAACACAGAAGCCAAGTTGCTATTACTCACAGAGGCGTTTGAAGTGCGCGAGATGATTCGTGTTTCACTCAAGACCGATCACCTCAACACACGCTCACAAGCCGCCATCTTGCGAATCGGGGCAACGCATGAGGGCACTCTGCGCCATCATCGAATTCGCCCGGATGGGACTTTGCGCGATTCGGTCTGCTACTCAATATTGGCGCACGAATGGCCCGAAGCAAAGGCGAAGCTTCAATCTCGTAACTGACCGACAAGCGGGGTAGAGTCCTTCCCATGAACGCAGTTAAAGACGAAATTCCGGTTGCACCACCAAAATTGCGTGGCTGGTTTCATCTTGGTGCGACCCCCGTGGTGGTTATTGCCTCGCTCGTTCTCTTTATCTTGAGTAAAGATTCTTTGAAGTTTGCGGTCGCGCTTTACTCATTTACTGCGATTTTGCTCTTTAGCGTTTCTGCTATTTATCACCGCGTTCCTTGGTCTCCTTCAAAGAAGAAAATCTGGCGACGTTGGGATCATGCCAATATCAATTTGCTGATTGCAGGTTCTGTAACCCCATATGCGGTCACATTGCTTGAGGGTCGCGACCGAGTTGTCCTGCTATCTGTGATGTGGACTGGTGCACTCATTGGTGTTGCCGTTCGCGTTTTCTGGGTCGGCGCACCACGGTGGTTATACGTTGCTAATTACCTCGCGCTCGGCTGGGTAGCCGTTATCTATTCTCCGCAGCTCTACCGCGCTGGCGGCCTTTGGGTTTTGATTCCTATTCTGATCGGTGGGCTTTTCTATTCAGTAGGAGCCATTTTCTACGCTCTCAAACGTCCTGGAAGATATGCCCGATATTTTGGTTTCCATGAGCTTTTTCATATCTTCGTGATTGCCGCGTGGGTTTCTCAATACATCGGGGTCTCAATCGCGATATATCGCGCTCACTAACCCCTGCTCTTTACCCAATTCACATCGATTGTGGGCTTTTGGTCGGGCGCATTCTTGCTCTAACCTGTTCCTCTAGAGAGAGTTAGGACGAGGTTCAATGGCTGAGAAAAGTTCCTTCCTGAATTGGGTCGGATTTAAGGGCGAAGAAACGAACGCGCCAAATTCGGTAGATCGAATCCGCGAACTCGAGGCGCAGTTGGCTGACCTTCGGTCACGCCGAGACATCACCACTCTCTCCAAAGAAGAATTTGAAATTCTCGCAACTGAAACTGCAATGGCAATGATTAAGTCTGCACAACTTCGCGAATCAAAGGCGCAAGTTTCATCAGATCGAGTCATCTCTGAATCAACGCGCCAAGCTAAAGATCTTATTGAAAGCGCCGATCATAAAGCGAAAGCACTTCTCTCAGGCGCAGAATCACGTGGGCGTAAGTACATTGAAGCCGCCGAGGCCGATGCTCAAGAACTCTTGGAGAGCGCTGAAACCCAAGCGGAGAAACTTCTCGAGGAAAGAAAACGCGAAGCATCCCACTTAACCGTTGCTGCTCGACGTGAGAGCGAAAGATTAATCACTGATGCAGCTCACGAAGTCACTGAATATCGTCAATGGCTCTCTGGTGTGATCTCCGAAGCGGAGCGCCTTTACAAAGTTCAAACACAATCTCTAGATGCTGCAGAACAAGCTATTCATCAGTCACGTTCACGCCTTGAATCTGCATTCGGACGTTTGAGTGACCTTCAAAGAATCGTCCTCGAAAACCTCAACCCTGATGACACCGTTATCAAGCGGCAACCAGTAAAGGTTGAAAGCCAACGTACTAAGCCAGCTCTTGATGCTCCTGCATCTTCCAAGAAACCAGCGAAGAAAGTTGCAAAGAAATCTGCCGCTAAACGGAAGTAGTCGGTATGGAATCTAATCGCGGTATCAGGCATATCCCTGCAATCGATGGCCTACGCGCTATCGCTGTTGTCGCGGTCATGTTGTATCACCTCGGGTTTTCTTGGATACCCGGCGGATTTCTTGGTGTCGATCTTTTCTTCGTCATCTCTGGATACGTCATCACGCGTCTACTTCTAGATTCAATTCAACGAAGTGGAGGATTGGATCTTCGGGGATTCTATTTAGCAAGAATTCGCCGA
>CAIYRR010000020.1 GCA_903928745.1 uncultured Actinomycetes bacterium
TGCCGGGCACGTAAGAGGTTTGTTGCAAGAGGCAGGCGTAGTCCTGGGTGAGAAATCAGAATTACCAACAATTGAAATGCCCAACCTGGGCGAAGCTGGAATGCGTCCATACCAAGACGATGCGCGGATTTCGCAAGATAGTACATATGGAGAAATCATCTGCCATTGCGAACGCGTAACCCGCGGGGAGATCCGTGACGCACTTGCATCCGATATTCCTGCAACATCTCTAGGCAGTTTAGGGCGCAGAACTCGTGCAGGCCTTGGTCGTTGCCAGGGATTTTATTGTCATGCCGAACTTCGTACTTTGTTAGCTGGTGAGTCATGAAAACTTCAAGAGTTGATGTCTTGATTATTGGTGGTGGCCCGGCAGGGCTTGCCTGTGCAATCGAACTTCGCGCCTTAGGTATCAAAGATGTAAGGGTCGTGGATAGAGAAGCAGATGCAGGTGGCGTGCCTCGTCACTCCAATCATTTGGGATATGGAATACGCGATCTTCACAGATTCATGACAGGCCCTGCATATGCCAAGTCCTATGTAGAAAGAGCACAAAAATGTGGCGTCACAATCTCCACATCAACAACTGCAACACAAGTAGGCGAAGGCACCTACGTTGATCTTTCTGCGCCACAAGGATTAGAACGAGTGCATGCGAAGGCAATCGTGTTAGCAACTGGCGCACGAGAGCGTGGACGCAATGCGCGAATGATTCCCGGTGCAAGGCCTGCAGGCATCTACACAACGGGCTCCCTACAACAGGCTCTTTATCTTCGTCATTTAGATATCGGCACCAAGGCGGTGATCATTGGAGCAGAGCATGTAAGTTTTTCTGCACTGATGACTTTGTCGCATGCCAAGGTAAAGACATTGGCCATGATTACTGATCAAAGTAAACATTCGAGCGTTCTGGGCGCCAAACTATTATCACAACTTATTTATCGTTTTCGTTTTATACCAAGCACTGAAATAGTTGAGATTCATGGCAACGCTCGTGTCACCGGTATCACGATTCGAGATAATCAAGGAAAAACATCGAGCATAGATTGCGACACAATTATTTTCACAGGCAATTGGATCCCTGACTACGAGTTAGCTCGTCGCGGAAAAGTTGATTCCGCTGGAGTATTCGCAATTGGAAATCTACATTTGCCCATTAAATCTGCCGATCAGTGTGCCGTACTCGCACGTAAGGCGGCGAAGGCGATTGCTGAGCATGTATCATCAGCACCTGCGCTAAAGAATGGATAAAGTTTCATGTGTCGCTTGATGGGCTTCGTTTCCAACGATAAGACGACCTTTGATGAAATGGTCGGCGCAGATTTCACCGAGTTTGTCGCCTTATCATCGGTCCACTGCGATGGTTGGGGAGTTGCGTCGATTAATCATGACCAACACTCAGTTCATTTAGATCGCGCCCCTGAACCTGCCGCAACGAGCTCTGAATTTGATCAGGCCATCCAAGATGCCAATGTTGATGGTGCTTTGTTGCATTTGCGATGGGCCACAAAGGGACTTCCCGTTAGCGAAAATAACACCCACCCATTCGTGTATGAGGACTTCACTTTCATCCACAACGGATCAATTAATCCACCGTCCGCTTTTGATTCACTTATAGATCCAAAGTTTTCTGCGCTGATCGTGGGAGATACCGATAGCGAGCGTTATTTCTATTTCCTTATGACGATGATTGAGAAGTACGGATTTGCTGATGGCGTTGCCAAAGGAGTTCAGAAAGTTGCTACAACAATGAATTTCTCAAGCATCAACGTCATGATGATGAACGAGAAAACGATGGTTGTTGTCAGCGAACATCACACTGATCGCCGCCCTGATTGGGCACCTGATGACTATTACGAATTGAAATATCGGACCGGTAAAGAGGGCGTACTTGTTGCCTCAACTGGTTGGAATCAACCTGGTTGGGAAGTTCTACCCAATCACCACTTCATGGTTGTCGATCGCGACACCTTGAAGATCACTATTGCGGCACTCTAGGTACGCGTGCTCGAACTTCTCAAGATTATCCCTGCCTTCGCACTGACTTCACTCTTGCTTGCAATTGTTCCCGGCCAAGGTGTTGCCATGGTGCTTCGCCAATCAATAGTGGGAGGCCGACGCGCAGCATTCGTCTCAGTAGCTGGCAATAGTTCGGGGCTTGTCATTTGGGGTGCTGCTTCAGCAATTGGGCTCAGCGAAGTATTTGCACATTCCCATACTGCCTACAGCGTTCTTAAATATACCGGTGTCGCATTCTTGGTTTTTCTGAGCCTTCAAACGCTGATGACTTTGCGCAATGAGTACGGAAAATTTGATTATGACGGAAGCGCCAAGACAGGTATCGGCGCCGCTTATCGCTTAGGCCTGCTCACTAATTTAACTAATGTGAAAGCTGCGGTATTTGCCGTTGCCTTTATTCCTCAGTTTGTTCCGAAGAGTTTCTCATTAGGGCTCGGAATATTTATCTTGGGTTGTGTTCAAGCGCTTGTTTCAACGAGCTGGTACACATTCTTAATTAGCGTTGTCGATAAAGCTTCTGTGCAATTGGCAAAACCAAAGGTGAGACGGGCACTTACTGCATTTTCTGCGGCTGGAATTCTATTCTTAGCCGCTACTTTGCTATTCGCATCGCCCAGATAGATAGAGATAATTACAGGGGAGTGGAGATGAGATCCCATTCTTCAAAGGCAGATTTGCCAAGTGGTAAATTCTTTCCGTCCACACTCTCATAATAAATATGAGAGAGCACAGGTTTATTACCTTTATGTACTAACTTACTTAAACGAACATCAACTTTTGCGTACTTCCATTTCCCTGCAACGCATGTAGGTTCACAATCGTTAATTGCATAATTGCCTGTTCCAGTTGCACCATCTGCGCCCCACGTTTCCCATTTTATTTCTGCCACACCCGCACCTGCATCAGCGCAATATTGGGTCAGGGATGTTGGTTTGTAATCCATTAATCCGCAATTGAATGCATATACCTGCGATGTCGCTGCTTTATGTACGTAGGTGTAACCACCCAAGGAGATGCCAATCACAGTAACAAGTGAGAGCACTACTAGAAGGGGGCGCGTGGTCTTCATGTCCTCACTCTAATCTATTACGCAAAACAAGCGTGATAGTCTGCTCATGTGCGAGTGATTACAGCAGAGCAATTGTCATCAATACTCGCGAACCTGCCACCAAATCCTCGAATTGTTTCCTCTGGCAACTTCGCAACACCGAGAACACTGCTGTCAATTGCCGACAAAGTTATCCCAGAATTTCGCCTTCATATGCTCAATGCCCAACCTGGAATCCCCGATCGTGAAGGCATCACGTATGAGACCGCATTTGTTGGTGCGGGAATGCGCAGACATCCCCGTCTAAATTACATCCCTACACGTTTGAGTTTGCTTCCGGTGCTCTATCGTGACCACTATCGCCCAGACGTTGTTTTCTTGCACGCTTCGTCACCGCGCTTTGACACAGTGAGCCTTGGTACCGAGGTCAATATCCTGCCAGCTGCTATCGAGGCAGCGCGGGCACACGATGGAATAGTGATCGCTCAATCGAATTCGCGCATGCCATATACCTATGGTGATGCGCAGATTTATGAAAACGAAATCGATTACCTCATTGAAGTTGACGAGCCACTTGCCGTAAAGCCACCGACGCCGCTTAATGAGGTCGCCCAGGAAATTGGCGCGCGCATTGCTGCCCACATCGAAGATAATTCCACTCTGCAGTTGGGAATCGGCGGAGTACCTGATGCGGTCCTGGCTGGTCTTGGCTCACGCAAAGGTTTGCGCATCTGGACGGAGATGTTCAGCGATGGCGTGTTGGATCTTCATAAGGCAGGCATTCTCGATGAAGAGATTCTGCTTACTGCCTCTTTCGTCTTTGGTTCTCAAGAGTTATATGACTGGCTCAATCTCAATCGTCGCGTACGAATGATGCGCACTGAGCGGACAAATGACCCAAGCCAGATCGCACGCCAAGCCAAGATGACATCTATTAATGGTGCGCTAGAGATCGACCTTTTTGACCAAGCAAATGCGAGCCATGTCCGCGGTGAGATTTATTCGGGCTTCGGTGGATCTACAGACTTTATTGTTGGATCTCTTCACTCACGCGGTGGTAAATCATTTATGGCTCTGCCGTCCTGGCATGCAAAGGCGAATGTTTCCACGATTGTTCCTCGCATGACTTCCAACGTCACGAGTTTTCAGCACAGCTTCGTTGCAACCGAGAACGGCATTGCTGATTGTTTTGGTCATTCCCAGAACGAGCAAGCACGTAACATTATTGAAAAGGCGGCGCACCCAAGTGTTCGTGATGCCTTGCGTGAGAAAGCTAGAGAATTCGGACTGCTAAGTTAGCCAAATGAGCGCACTCGCGGGCATCAAGATTGCCGATTTTTCACGCGTCCTTGCTGGTCCTTACGCCACGATGTTGCTGGGGGATATGGGCGCGGAAGTTATCAAGATCGAACGCCCTGGTGTTGGCGATGACACGCGCACATGGGGGCCGCCTTTTGATGCGAATGGCGCCGCCACGTATTACCAATCTGTAAACCGTAATAAGAAAGGTATAACTGCAGATCTCACGAGCGCCGAAGGTCGCGCCGCTGCGCTGGATTTGATTGCCACCTGTGATGTGCTGGTTGAAAACTTTGCCGTGGGCACGATGGAAAAGTTTGGTTTGGGTTACGCCGAACTTTCTGCCAAATTTCCACACCTTATTTATTGTTCAATCTCAGGCTTTGGTAGCAGCGATGCAGCGAAAGCTCTGCCAGGCTATGACTTACTTGTGCAAGCAATGAGCGGACTCATGAGCATTACAGGTCCTGATGCTGATCATCCATCAAAGGTAGGCGTTGCACTGGTGGATGTTGTCGCAGGATTGCACGCATCCCTGGGAATAGTCTCTGCTCTGCATCACCGCACAGTGAGTGGGCAAGGCCAAAAAATTGAAATCAATCTACTGAGTTCGGCGCTCTCTGCCATGGTCAATCAAAGTGGTGCCTACGCTGGCGCAGGCGTAATTCCCAAAGCAATGGGAAATGCCCACCCAAGCATTTCTCCCTATGAGTCTTATGCAGCAAAAGATAAACAGATCGTTATCGCGGTTGGAAATGATGGACAGTTCGCAAAGTTCTGCGAAGTCTTAGGAATCGATTGCGCCTCCGATGCACGCTTTGCCACTAATCCACAACGTGTTGCCAATCGCTCCTTGCTCAACGCACTTCTTGCACCCGTGCTTGCAACCAAGCTGGCCAATGAATGGGCAACCCTGCTTACTGCAGCGGGTGTACCTGCAGGTGCCATTAATAATATGGAATCAGCCATTGCACTTGCCACGTCATTGGGTCTGAACCCGATAGTTGAGATCGCAGATCCTCGGGATGGATCGATAAGTAAAACAATTGCCAACCCGATTACTTTTTCAGGCACTCCCGTGGAGTATCGATTGGGTCCTCCGACACTTGGGATTGACGACTAGCGAAAAGCTGCGATACCCGTCAGCGCTTGTCCGATAACCAATGAATGAATCTCGTGTGTACCTTCATAAGTCAGCACTGATTCCAAATTGTTCATATGTCGAAAAATTGGGTACTCGGTTGTAATTCCGGCGGCACCAAGAATTGTCCGCGCCTCTCGTGCAATCTCAATGGCACCATTGACGTTATTAAATTTGCCCATGCTGATTTGTTCAGGCTTTATCTGGTGTGCATCTTTAATCTTGCCAAGATGCAAAGCAAGCAACATGGCAGTATCTAGACGAGTTGCCATGGAGGCAAGTTTGTATTGAGTGATTTGATGTCGAGCAATTGGTCCGTCAAATTGTTCACGAGTGGATGCGTAGGCCAAGGCGCTCTCAAAGCAATCTCGCGCCGCGCCAACTGCTCCAAAAATAATTCCATACCGAGCTTCGGCAAGACACATGAGTGGTGCACGCAAGCTCGTTGCCTTAGGCAGACGTGAGCTATCTGGAACTCGCAAGCCAGTAAAGACGAGTTCCGAAGTGATTGATGCGCGAAGCGACAACTTGTGTTTGATTATGTTGGCAGAAAATCCCGGCAACTTTGTATCGACAACAAAACCACGAATACCTTCATCAGTGTTCGCCCAAACAATTGCTACATCAGCAACGCTTCCGTTAGTGATCCACATTTTGTTTCCATCAAGTATCCAGTCATCACCATCGCGTTTAGCGTGAGTCAACATTCCTGACGGATTAGATCCGTGATCGGCCTCCGTCAATCCAAAACAACCAATTGCTTTACCCGCTGCCAACTGTGGCAACCATTCTTGTTTTTGTTCTTCACTTCCGTATGCATGAATTGCAAACATCGCTAGAGAACCTTGTACGGAAACCAATGAACGAATTCCAGAGTCGCCCGCTTCAAGTTCCATACATGCAAGACCATAAGAAGTCGCATCCGTACCTGCGCATCCGTATCCCTCAAGATGCATTCCGAGTAAACCAATTTCTCCGAGCTCTTGTGCTAACTCGCGCACCGGTATCTCACTCGTTTCAAACCACTGCGCAATCTCCGGACGCACTCGATCATTTACATATGCGCGGGTAACGCTTTGGATTTCGCGTTGCTCTTGAGTGAGATCGCGTTGGATATCGAGTAAATCAAAAGGATGCATGGTTGACATGGGTTCAAGAGTATCTAAAGGCCGTGGTATCGACACTAGGGACTGAGTATTACCCTTGCCACATGCGCGCTCTAGTCTTTGATGGACCAGGTTTAACCCCATACATCACAGATTTACCGATACCTGACCCCAAGCCCACGAGTGCGATTATCAAGGTAGAGGCCACCGGTTTATGCCGCAGTGATTGGCATGCATGGATGGGTCACGATGATGACATCACTCATTTCCCTCACACACCTGGTCATGAATTTGCAGGCACTATCGCCGCTGTCGGCACGGAGATTACACAACTCAAAGTTGGAGATCGCGTTACCGTTCCTTTTGTCAGCGGATGTGGCACCTGCATTCAATGCCAAACCAACAATGCGCAAGTGTGTCCCAATCAGTGGCAACCAGGATTTGACGGACCAGGATCATTCGCGGATTTTGTAGCAATACCAAATGCCGATTTCAATGTTGTAAAGATTCCAGATTCCATGTCGTATGCCGTTGCGGCCTCACTAGGTTGCCGCTTTGCAACTTCCTACAGGGGATTGGTTCTCGTACATCAAACCCAAGCAACGGACACTGTTGCGATATTCGGTTGCGGAGGAATAGGTCTTGCGGCAATCATGATTGCAAAGTCTCGTGGTGCAACGGTAATCGCTGTTGATCTTTCCGATAACGCACTTGCATTTGCACTCAGTATTGGCGCCGACCATGTCATCAATGCGAGCCATGTAAATCCTGTTCTAGCTATTCGCGAACTCACTGGACATGGAGCCAGCGTCAGCGTTGATGCGCTCGGGAGCGTTGCTACTTCATCTCAATGTATTCAATCATTGCGCCCACGCGGACACCATTTACAGATTGGACTGCTTCCACCCGTAGTCATTAAGGATCGTGCCACCGTTGCGATGCATACGGTCATTAGTCGAGAACTTAACATTCATGGCGTTCACGGAATGTCAGCTGCGGATTATCCAAAGATGTTGGCAGATATCTCTAGCGGTTTATTGCATCCCGAGAAGCTAATCGCAACGACTATTACTCTGGAGGAAGCACCTGAGGCGTTGATGGCTATGGATCAAGATCGAGCACCAGGAATTACTGTCATCGCCCTCTAGCGAAAATTGAACCTAGGAATTTGAAGATACAGGTGCAGTGCTTTGCGCACTTCTAAGGCCGGCTAATCTTTCGCGCGCAACATGCTGACTAGGGGACTCAGACCCAAGCAATGCGGTAAAGATATTGAGCATGCCTCGCGCAATCTTCAACCAAATCTTATTGGGCCGCTTCAATTCTAGAATAGCTAATTCGTTATCGTGCAAAGTGCAGATCGCCGCTTTCGACAGCACGCGATAAAAGATCATTGCAGCGCGGCCAAATGGGGGATTGAGGATAAATCTCACCACATCATTTGTTGGCCCCGAATGCGCTAAGTCATTGACGCGGAAATCATCTAGGCACGCTTCGAGTTCAGCCACACTCTGTGGGGCACTCTCAAGCCCAAGGCGCACAGCGCTCTTTGCCCAGTCCCTCACATATTCATCCGCGCCATCGGTAATCGGATAGCCCAACATCTGATGGCACTTTAAGAACGAATCAGTAAACGCGCAATGCACCCACAACAAAAATCGGGGATCGGCTGCGCGATAGTTTGCATGCGCGCCATCTTTCTTTGTGTACTCACCAGAAACGCCAGCATGCATTTTGTTTACGCGGTTAGCCTCTTTTTCAATTGCTTCAGTAGATCCAAAAGTCGTGATTGTCAGCCATCGCGTTGTGCCGGCCAACCGACCCAATGGATCACTTTCATAACGCGAATGTTGAGCCACACCACTCAATGGCGCAGGGTGCGCAGCTTGCAATAAAAGCGCCCGTATTCCCGCTACTAAAGTTGCAGCTGATCCATGCACTTGCCAGACCGCACCATCTTCTTTGAATAATCCGGCATCTCCAGTTTCAATGCTCTTAACCCAATCTGGTTTGCCATCTTTGTGGCCAGATACGGCCTCACGGAACATGTCAGCGAAGTTGCTCGTTAGCCGCTTAGTGAGGGGGAAATCCCGAAGTTTTGGCACAAGACAATTCTAGACAATGGAGTCATTTCCTTCAGTCTGAAATTTCTTCCCCTATTTACCCTTGAGATCCCTATAAAGGTTTGGATGAATTAGTTAATGAAATGAAAGCAAAGAGATCTCAGGCAACCGAATTGATAGTGGCCAAAGGTGCCCTCTGCATCGCTCTTGAGGATTAGCGATTGTGTACTTTTAGGGTTCGATTTGAGCGTAAAACTGCTCCGAGCGAACCTAAATCCCGAGTCTCAGGATTAGCGATTGTGTACTTTTACGTTTAGCCCTAAGCCCAATATGGGATGTACCTCGTGAATCTGGGTGAAGTGCTGTCACTCGGTTGTAATTTAATTAGGCCAGCGTTTTTCGTATCAGTAATTATCGTAGTTGCGATAGTTGACTTGTTGTCCGAAAGATCGAAGCGCTTCCGGAGAGACTGATTAGACATGGGCTGTCTAGCGATTGAGAGCAGGCAACAATGTTGGTAGCAGGCTCTAATGCGGTCGAGTTGAGTCATTTCTGAAAAAGGCTTTGGTCCGAATAGAACAGCTGTAGTTGATGAATCACTTTTATGAAACTCAGGTGCCGGTAATTGATGGCTTTCGGCTGCTGCTACAACCTTGTCAATGCCTGACCCTTTCTCTTCACAGATCCCTGCCTTGCGCATGAGATCTGCGAGAACAGCGTTTCTACTTCTAGAGTCGTCGATGAATCTGTCGATATCTATGGGGGGAGTCCCTGGATTAGAAATCTCAACTCGGTCCTCATACATTTGAATCATTACGCGAGAACCCAGAACTGAAAAATCCTGATGTATCAAAGCATTGGCAATCAACTCACGCAAAGACTGCAACGGGTACACGTTCATTGGGGTCGAAATGAGCTGTTCCACTAAACGATTTTGTGGGGCAGACTCATAAACTTTCATTACAAGTTCCTCGAAACCAACTGCATATCCTCGGTCAAGTTTAGGTTCCGATTTAGTTATCAGTTTATCTCTACGTTCGTAAATAATAAATCTCGGCGACCTTCGACCAAACTCGACGGAGATTCCCGAAAGAGTCCTAGCGGCTACAAGCGCACCTAAGTTTGTAATAGCAAAACCACTACGTGATTGAACAATCAGTTCTAAGTTGATTAGCCGGCCACAAGACGCCGCTGGGGTACTGAGAATTGGCCCACCTAACAATCTAAAGAGCGCATCTAGATCCAGAAGTTCGAGAATCTTCTCCGCACTTATCTCGGCAGTTGCCCGACCGGATAGCCAGTCCGATTCGGTCTCAGCGAATATCGCCCTCATCCTTGCATCAGACATTCCAGTTACGCTCTCACCGGAACGACACAGGTACTCACCCGTAGTACCAACTCGTAACGGGACACCAATTGGTCGGGAAGGAACCGTGATGACTAAAACTCGGCCACCCGCGTGCCTGAGTTCCGTAACTTTTATATCACCGTGTGCCTGCTGATGTGCAAAATACTTTATGTCGTTAATGTCATTCTTGGAAGCAAATGCTCGGGTGCCTAAAACTTCACGGGGGTGCTGGTTGGTTACTCCCAACACTAAGTACCCGCCACCTTCGTTGGCTAGAGCCACTGAATAGCGAACTAGGTCATCCCTTTGGAAAGTCCTAGTAGCGGCCTTGAACTCCAAATTCTCATCCTCGGCATCAATTTTTAACCACTCTTCGAGAAGATGTAAATCGACTTCTTCAACCATAACCATCCTTTCAAGACTCTGTTTTTCTTACTGTGATTTGAAGTTTTGTAATCACCACAACCAATCGTTGATGGCAAACTCGGATCATGACAAAATGTAGGTAACTTGTGGCACCACGATAAAAACCACCAACAACACTTGCGCGAGTGCCTTCATTTCCTTCAGTCTGAAATTTCTTCCCCCATTAGCTAGGGCTTTATCCAATGGGATTGCTCTGACATTTGTGGCCCTGCAATCCACAGGAGACCAATGGCCCCGCAGGTTTCTCCACGGGGCCATTGCCTTTAACTGAGGTTAACTACAACGCGCCTACATCGAACTTTCCGTGATCAGGGCGATCCGCGAACGAGTTTCCCGGGCTCGTTCTTCGTCTCCCTGGAGTTCGAAGATCTCGGCAATCAGCGCCTCTGCATCAATCACCAGCGACCACGTTGGATCACATTCATTCTTGATGTAGAGATCTTTGCCGCCTTTGAGATCAAAGAGCGCCTGGTCGTAGTTCTTTTGCGCGATATATCCGCGTGCACGGACCGTCTGCGCTTCCATGATTACCTTGTGATTTTCCGACAACCTGGCCTGCTCAACTGCCAGCGTTGCAGAACTAATCGCTTCGTCAATGCGCGAAGTCTGCAAATAGCAAAGAGCAAGGCTGGCATCGCATAAAAGCGCTAAGCCAATCGCCGAATGCGTTTTCGCAATAGTTCGTGCCTGAATAAGCAAATCAATCGCCTCGTCATAATGCTTCAGCTTTTCAAGAGCATTGCCGAGATTAAAGAGATCCTTCCCTAAGTAAATCTCCTCATCATCAAAAGGTCTTGTCTTGATGATTTCCCTAAAAGAACGAGCAGCCTCCTCAAACTGCCCGGCTTCATTGAGGAATACACCTAAATTGCGCTGAGCCATAAACAACCGCGGCGAATCAATCTTGGCAAAGAGTGCACACGCAGCCTGCGCCTTCACCACTGCTTCGTCATTGCGATCGAGTTTATGTAACGCGTATGCCATTCCGAGATAGACCTGCGCAAGGTCTGTCTGGTCATAACTTTCACTCTGAGCGAGATAGATATCCACTGCGGTCTCAGCGAATGTCACCGCTTCCTTCCACTGTGCTTTGTGGTGTGACATATGCGCCAAATCAGAAAGCACACTTGCCTTTTCAACGCCTTCAGAGGTCTTTAACTTCTCCCATAGATGTTCTTCGTGGTTGTGCTCTGCGCCCTCGTGCTCGTTAGTTGTAATACCGACTCCATCTCCCGTGCAGGAAATGTCCATGGTGCCTCCATGGAATTCATGCAGGGAAGGTTTATAACATCGGCGCTTGCTGATTTATTCCCGAGCAAAGAAGAACTCTTACTTTCGTATCTCCAGGGTTGCTCTTTGTAGGTTTTCGATTTAGCGAAGGCTAAAGAAATCTGGATGTGCCAGATCTACAACAGCGCATCCAAATGCAACCAAAATGAAGACGATAAACACTGCAAACCAAATCGGGTATGCGCGTCCTCTATTCGAGCTACGAATAATGAAATCCCAGAGGTCTCCAGAATTGCCATATGTATCCCTGAAACCCTTGCGAATGTGCTTATATCCGGCCCCATGAATAGCCACATTGAATCGAAGCCGCTCGATACCGGCCAAAAGATTGGCATCATGAACTTCGCTCAACCGATGCCTTGCAAGAGTTCCCAGCGACGCGGCTGAAATGATCATTGCAAGTGCGCAGGCAATTTCCCTTGCAGGATGCGACGTAGCCGAATTAAGAATAATCGTAAACAGGAATGATTCGCCCGTTATCGAAATGAGTGGCACCTGCCACTGCAGGTTATCCCACTGCATCCTTCGCGCATTAATAATCTGATGCATCTCCGAGAGTTCGACATTGCCCAGCGCATCTAGCCCGTAGGAGAGAGCAAGATCGGGCGGTTCTGAATCTGCGCCTCTTACTTTTCGCCCCCACATTCCATACACACTAGTAGACCTGCAACCTCATTTCTAGGTTTATTGCGTGTGAACTTGAAACCCGAACTTTCTGGGTTTACAACTCATTGCTAGGAATGGATACTTCTAAAATATATTCCATCCCAAGTGTCGCGGTTAGCTGTCTGGTTATGAAGTAGAGAATCTTGGTGCAACCGAGAGAAGCTCACCTTTGTGCGCTCATTGTCCTCGTGGGGATGTGCGGAGGATGCTTGATCTCTACCGTAACTCAGTGCAAAATCCATATGAAATAAGTTCATGACAATATCTTGCACTAGTTCGCTTCAACAA
>CAIYRR010000021.1 GCA_903928745.1 uncultured Actinomycetes bacterium
AAAAGCGGCCGGCTTTCGCCGACCGCTTCCCCTCTCGTGGAGGTAGTTCTGATTAGAGAACTGAATTAACCGATCTTTGCAATCTGTGCAACATCTACTGCAAGGAGTGGACCTGTGATGGTCGTGTATTCCAAGCTCGGATCAGTTGATGGGCACTTAGGGCTCAAGATGTAGTTAAGAAGAGCCTTAACTTCTGTTGCATTCTTTGTCTTGGTGTCAACGAGTGCGTAAGAAACGATACCTAGTGGGTAAGCACCGGCTTCCTTAGTTGCATAGTTGAAAGTCAAGATTCCGTTTGAATCAACAGTTGCTGCTCCAAGGAATGATGCAGTTCCGCCAGCATCAGGTGCTTGGAAGTTGCCTGCTGCATTTTGGATATTGGCAACACGTAATCCATTAGATACTGCGTAGTTCTTTTCTGCGTATGTGATGGAGTACAAAGTCTTACCTGAAAGTGCTGATACTGCTGCAGATCCTGATGCACCAACAATGCGTCCCAAGTTTGTGACTGCGTTGAGGCTGCCTGGGAAACCTGTTGTGAATGTATCGTTGCCAGCTTTTGTCCAAACAGCAGGAGCCATTCCGTGAAGGAATGCTGTGAAGTTACCTGAAGTACCGGACTTATCGGAACGGTAAACAACAATGATCTTCTTAGCTGGAAGTGTGAAATAGGACTTTACGTTGCGAGTGTTAAGAACAACTGGCTTTCCAGCCTTATCTTTAACAACTTGACCGTTTGAATCCTTCTTGAAATTTACAACAGTTGTTGTGCGGTTGTTATCAGCAACAATTGCTGGATCATTCCACATAGTGATTGTTCCACCGAAGATACCTGCAACAGTTGCAGGAGAAAGATTAAGAGTCTTTGAGCTATTGAGCTTGTACATGACAGCGATTGGCGCTGCAACAACTGGAACGTGGATCACTGTTGCTAGGCGAGTTGAAGCCGTGTGGGCTGAGTCAGAGAAGTTAACGTCGCCGATTCCATTATCTGATGCAGTACGGCCAGCGCCGGATCCGCCACCTGAATAGGTGTATGTGTTGCCAGTAGCTGATGCAAAGCCAGCTTTGCAAGCTTCGATTAGCGGGATTGGAAATGTTGCGCCAGCACCGGTCAAATTAACCGCAGCAGATGCAGGTGTTGCTGCGAAGAGCGCAATTGCGGAAGCAATCGCAGCAATCTTCAAGTTACGTGAAATCTTCATGTACTTCCCCTCATAGGTTTGGTAAGCCTTACGAGGAAAAGGTACAAATTACATCTGAACGAATTGCGGTGAAACTCGAAACGGCAATTGACGACTAAGTGAACAATTGGTGCTGATTTAGCCGAAGCGACCCGTTACATAATTCTCAGTGCGCTTGTCCTTTGGCCGAGAGAAAATTTCCCCTGTTGGACCAACTTCGACCAAGGTACCAGGTCCTCCATCGGAGAGGAAGAAGCCGGTGTAATCAGATACTCGCGCAGCTTGCTGCATATTGTGAGTAACGATGATGATCGTCATTGTGGATGACAGGTGAGAAATAGTCTCCTCAATCTTTAACGTTGAACCAGGATCAAGAGCCGAGCAAGGCTCGTCCATAAGCAGAACTTCAGGGCGCACAGCTAGGGCACGCGCAATGCAAAGGCGTTGTTGTTGGCCACCTGAAAGAGACCCAGCGTGAGCCTTAAGACGATCTTTCACTTCGTTCCAGAGGCCCGCACGTTCCAGGCATTCTTGCAAGAGGTCATCTTTGTTCTCTATTTTAAGTTGTGCCAACTTCAGGCCAGCAAGAACATTCTCGGCGATAGTCATGGATGGGAATGGATTTGGCTTTTGGAAGACCATTCCAACCTTCAAACGAATTTTCGTAACATCGGTGCCCTCGGCGTAGATATCTTTTCCGTCAAGAAGAACTTCTCCAGCCATCGCAGCACCAGGAATGAATTCGTGCATACGGTTGAGAGTGCGGATAAATGTTGATTTTCCACAACCGGATGGACCAATCAATGCGGTAACGGTGCCCGACCAAAAATCTAATGAGATGCCATCGAGTACGTGCTTGTCACCAAACCAAGCATGGATTCCACGTGCCTCTAGTCCAACTCCCATGGCATGAGACCCTGGAGTGCGCCCTGCAGCCGCGGCGCTTGCCACGTTAGACAAAGAAGATGTCAAGGGTTTGGTTTCCATGTTCTCGTTCTCACTTTCACTTGATTGACTCATCGACTCGTCTTTCTCTCGCTGATTAAACGCGCTGACACGAAAAGCACCAGAACGATGCCAAGCAAAACAAATATTCCAGCCCAAGCTCTTGCAATCGATTCTTCTGAACCCACTGCAAAGGCTTTCCAAATATAAAAAGGAAGGGAGCCCATTGGGCCAGTGAAAGGGTTTGCGTTAACGCTTTCACCGCCACCAGTAAGAAGAATGATTGGAGCGGTCTCTCCAGCTACGCGAGCAATACCAAGAATGACAGCAGTGACAAGCCCAGTCCTAGCAGCAGGCACAACAACCATTGCCACCGTACGCCATTGAGTCCCGCCCAAGGCGACACCCGCTTCGCGAAGATCATTAGGAATAAGCAGCAGTACTTCCTCTGATGTACGTGCAATTGTTGGAATCATTAAAATCGAGAGCGCTAATGAGCCAACGAATCCTGAATACGATTTAGTTATTGGGTAAACAATCGCCGAAAGAATAAAGAGGCCAGCAACAATCGATGGCACACCACTCATCGCCTGCACCAAGAAACGAATCGGCCCTGCAAAGCGCCCCTTAATTTCTGTCAAATACAGGGCGGTGAGGATTCCGATTGGCAAACTAATAATCAACGCAATCATTACCAAAATAGTCGTACCTGTTAGTGCGTGAAGAAGACCGCCTTGGTTAATGGGGTCGTTTACGCTATTCATTTTCATGTCATGCGTGAATAGTCCCCAGTGCAAACCTTTTCGGCCTCGGTTAAAGACTGTGATCAAAATACTGATCATGGGCAGGACGGCTAACCCCACACCTAGTGTGACAACAGCGCGAGCCATGGCATCTTTTGCGGCAGTGAGACCTCTCGTTGCAAAATGAATAATGAAATCCAGCAAGATATAGACAATGAAATACACACCCATATATGCGAGTTTGCCTTTGAGCGGGGTCAACGCAACAAGAAGGTAAGTAGCGATTCCTGCCGCCAGAATTGTGGATACATTTGTTAGGCGTTGTTTTGGCGTTGCTAACCAAGGTTTTTGCGGTTTAACTGGCGAGGTAATAGTCATCGTCCCGACTTTCCGGTGCGCTTAACAATAAAGTTTGCGACAGAGTTAACGACCAACGTCATTAGGAAGAGCACAAGTCCGGCAGCCATAAGTGCCTTGATCTCGGCGGGTCCTGCATCACCAAATTTCAAAAGAATCATTGAAGCGACGTTGCCGCCAGCGCCAAGCAATACATGCCAATTAACTTGATAGACAATATTAAGAACGGTATATACGGCAACTGTTTCGCCCATCGCGCGACCAAGGCCCAACATTGCACCACCAACAACACCGCTACGACCATATGGAAGCGCAACTGCTTTAATCATCGCCCAACGAGT
>CAIYRR010000022.1 GCA_903928745.1 uncultured Actinomycetes bacterium
ATCTCCCTGCATCAATCACGCAGACGTTTGGCAGAGGAGTACACCCACCGTACAAGTCACGACCAACTTACTGGCGTGCTCAATCGAACGGGATTCATCGGAGCTATTGAAAACCATTCCTTCAATGCAACTCTGCCAATAAGTGCCGGAATATTTTTTGACGTAGACCGCTTCCAGAGATTCAATGACGCGCTGGGGTATGCAAGCGGAGATAAAATCCTGCAACAGGTATCGGATGAAATTACCAGTCGGGCATTAAGCAGCGAAACTGTTGCAAGGCTCGAATCTGATGAATTTGTACTCTTTGGAAACTACGCCACAGAAGAAGATGCTCGCGAGCGCGCACTTGAATTACAGGCGGCTATTGAGTTCACTCAAGTTCATAGAACCATTGAAATGCAGATCACGGTAAGTGTTGGACTCGTGATAGAAAGCGATAAAGTCCTTGATGCACAATCTCTTTTGCACGAGGGCGCAATTGCTTCTCAATTGGCGAGTAAGCAAGAGCGTTCTGGTTTTGCGATCTTTTCCATGGACCAAAGTGATGTTCTCACGACTGTTTTGTCAGAAGAATTTGCCTTACGGAAAGCAATCAGAGATAACGAATTTATCCTCTTCTATCAACCCGTCATCCGAGTAAGCGATGAAAGAGTTGTTGGCGCCGAAGCGCTTATTCGTTGGGAGCGCCCCGGTATTGGACTTGTCACGCCTGCGGAGTTCTTACCAAAGATCAGGCAGTCCCACCTTTCCGTGGAGCTTGGCTATTGGGTTATTGACCAAGCACTTCGCATGAGGACGACCGCGGAAATGCTTATACGCCAGCACGAACTCGAGGAGTTTGGAGTTGGCATCAATATCGAGGCTGAATCACTTTTGCGCTCAGATTTTTCATTCAATGTCCAACAAGCGTTATCGAGAACAATCGTTAATCCGAAAGATCTCTATATCGAAATTTCAGAAGATTCCTTGGCTGGTGGCGACATCGTCCTTGATAATTTAAAGCAACTTCGCAATATCGGAGTACAAATCTCACTCGATGACTTCGGCGTGGGATACTCAAACGTCATCCAAGCACACGCTTTTCCGCTAGATGTCTTGAAGATAGATAAGGCATTCTTCCCCCCAGCTGGCTTAACCAAAAAAGACGAACAACTCGTCAGTGACGTAGTGCGCATGGCCAAGACTTTAGGTGTTGGGATCGTTGCAGAAGGAGTTGAAACCGAGGACGCATTTAATTTTGTGCGCGATTCCGGGATTGATTTTATTCAAGGGTTCTATTACTCACCTCCAATGCGCGAAGGCGAATTCTGGCATTGGGTACAAGATAGAAACCGATCGAATATCTAGTAACCCTCAGGTACTGGCGACGATGAAAAGAGTTCAGTCTTAGGGGGGTTCACCCGCCAAAGTGAAAGAAAATCAGCCCGTAAGTAGAGAGTATTCACCCCAGTAGATAGCGAAGGTTCGGGGGCGAAATGCATTTGTCGAAGGTGCTCATCATCGAGCACGCATCCCGACAAGGTACGGGCGAAGCGCTCTGTAGCGCTATCAATGCACAAAAGGAATTTGCAGTTGTTGCACGCCGAACATCACCAGAGGATGCCCCTGCAGCGCTCAAGCTTTTTGCGCCACAAGTTGTTTTAGTTGATATGGATTCGATCCGCCGATCCGATGGACTGACTCTCGGTCAAGATATACGAGATCGAAATAACTCCATCAAAATCGTATTTATGTCTGACCGCGCTAATCCATCTTTCGCAAAGGAAGCTTTGCTCTCGTCCATATCGGGCTGGTCTTATTGGCTCAACAAACCAAGTTCTTCTGTCAGCAACGTCCTAAAAGCCTTAGATGACGCCATTAGCGGGGATCTGCCAATGGATGCGGCAGTACTTGATGAATTCCTCACCGAAGATAATTTCAAGGGCATTCTTTCCCCAAGGCAACATCAAGCCCTCAACCTAATGACACAGGGGTTGAGTAACTCGGCCATTGCCACCGAATGCAAAATCACCACAAAGGCCGCAGAGCGCGTTATTGCTACCGCCTCTGACTTGCTGGGCATCCCTGCGGGCGGCGATATGTACAACCGCAGAGTCTTGACGGTCTTGGAATATCTCAAAGTTTTGGCGCTGACATAAATGAAAAAATGTGCAGATTTGGCTAGGGTTACCTCACACATTGAAGCAGGAGGAGAGCAATGTCTTTAAGTCGTGTGCTGCTTGTAGAGAACTCCTTCCGTCCCGGGATGGGTGCTTTCATTGCCAAAGGCTTTGAAGAAAACAAGGAATATTCCCTTAAAACCAGCGTTGTTACGCAAGAAGAAGCGTTGGGGGCTATCCCAGAATTCAAGCCCGATGTTGTGCTTTTTGATATGGATTCCCTCCGCCGTACCGATGCGCTGACATCCGCTCTTGGAATCCGCAAGACATATCCGGATCTCGTCATCATCTTTATTTCCGAACGTGACAATCCTGCGATTGCCAAAGAGGGCCTTGTCTCTGCTCTTTACACACACGGATACTGGCTTAACCGTCCATGCCGCGAACCAGGAATTGTCTTGGGGGAAATCGCACGCGCCGTTGAAGGTGGCAAGCAGGTAAGTACTTCACTTCTTGAAGATGTATTAACAGAACACACCTACCAAGGTTTGTTATCGCCTCAGCAACACCGCGTCATGCGCCTAATGTCAGCAGGTCTAAGTAACGCTGCTATCGGCGTTGAATGCAAGATCACGACTAAGGCCGTTGAGCGCACAATTGCTGCTGCATCTAAATTGCTACATGTAGAACCCGCATCACCAAAAACAAATCATCGCGTCAACGCAACCATGAAATACCTACGCGCAATGAGCTACATCTAAAAAGAATGACCTACTAGTACCACCTAGTGGGGCGGGGGTTAGCCCCGCGAATTGCCCATATTCATGAAGTGCTACTCATTAACCTTGTGCATATTCAAGTGACAGCACTTGTTACGTGAATATGAATTGCAAATGAATTGCAATCACTTAGCACAGGGTGGTGATGTATGAGTAACAACGAAACAAATTTCGTTGATCGTCGTGTCCGTGAAGGCACAATTGCCGATCGTCGTGATGCAGGAACAATTGCTAAGAAGCGTTGGTCTCGTATTCTCAATATCGCATTCGTAACATTCACCACCATCGCACTTATCGCACCAGGAATCATGTCTGCCTACCTCGGAGTAGGTATTCACGTAACAATGACCGGAAGTATGCGCCCATCAATCAATCCAGGCGACGTCATGCTTTCCAAAGTTGAGAAGGTTTCTGATGTTCAAGTAGGTCAAGTTGTTCTGTTCTTGGACAACAAGACCTGGCAGGAAGAAGCTCACAGAGTTACATCTGTAGTTGCATCCACATCTGGTGTCACCGTTACTACAAAGGGTGATGCCAACCCAGATCCAGATCCAGAACAAACATATGCAGCGCTATCCCCTATCCGGTACGTGACTTCGGTCGTGCCAAAGGTTGGGTATGTGCTCAATGCATTCAAGAACAAGATGGTGATTTTGTCGGGTGGATTACTACTCGTGCTTATCAACATCTTGATCGTATTAAACGTGATGGTAAAGCGTCGCAAAACTGATCCAAAAACCCCATTGTTCCGTGACAGTCACGACCTACACGACCGGAGTAACTTACATGAGATTTAATTTCAACCTTCTAAAATCAGGCAACTTGCTTACTCGTTCCGTTGCTCAACTATCAGTGGTAGCAGTCGTAGCCGCAGTGAGCACCAGCGCCGTATCAAGTTCCGCATTCGCGACACTTGATTCGATTGCGTATAACGTAACTCCACAAACAATTAATTCAGGATCCCTTGTAGATACTCTCACTACACAAACGAGCACTGGTGGAGCTGGATTCACCGCTTCATTTACTGCGATGAATCCTGGAGATACGCGCACCGTCTTCGTTGCATATGCCAACACAGGTACAGATGCAGCAACGTCTCTCACGCTCTCAGCCAATGCAGCGAGCTTGCTTGCCACCGATGCGGCCCGAGGACTTCAAGTGTCAGTCACATCTTGTACGCAAGCCTGGGTCTACACAGCTGGCAATGCAACCGCTGCTACTTGCGGTGGAACGACTACGCCAGTATTGACATTGCCACTAGCTACGTTAATTTCAAATACCACAGGGCAAGCATTTTCGGGCAATCCAACTCTTGCCGCAGGTGCAACACTCTTTTTGAAATTTGCAGTCGGTCTGCCACCACAAAATGAAGTTTGGGCTAATGGAACATTGGCATCCAACGGCGCGCTTGGGTCGACTGGAATAACTGTTTCGAATAACCCGGGTTCAACGATTACTGGTTTGGCAGCTTCTGTTACTTGGGTCATCCATGCAACAGCATCCCTCACTGGTGGATCGAACAACCTCTAGTAAAAACTCCTAGTACACAAAACATCTAAATAGATTGAAGGAATAACGTGAAGAAGAGATTGGCCTGTGTTGGATTGAGTGCACTCCTTGTGCTACTTGGTGCGACCCAGGCCAATCTCGCTTTCGCAGGAATCATTGAAATTGTCTACAACAGTGCATCCACTCAGTCAATCCAAAGCGGCACCTGGAAAGTGTTTCCCGCAACACTGGCTGCAACGAATGCCCCAACGCTTACGGGGTCACCTGTCGGCGCATTAGCAGTTACTACCTTCACGACCCTTTCTACCTGCAGTACGAACACAACTTCTGGCTTGAAAGCTATTGGCCAGACATCTTTCGTCATGGCCGGTACCATCACTGCGTTAACTGTGGGCATGACAATCTCATCTGCAGTCCCTGGTATTCCAGCCGGAACAACAATTCTTACAAAGAATAATGGCACACGAACTATCACAATTTCCAATGCGAATACGATCGCTATTGCGAGTGCGTCTACATTTGCCTTTGGCTCTGGTCCTTGTTATCAGAAATATTTCAGTATTAACAACACTGGTACTGCAACGTTAAGCAGTCTTGGAATTGTTCAAACTGTGACTTCCAATGCAACTAATACCGTGCAATTGCAGACATGTTCTGGGACGTGGACTGAAATATCAGGTGCCTGTAGTGCATCCACCGGAACAATTATGACAACTTCAGGAACAACAGGCACTCAATACGTTGCTGGTGCTGCAATAGGAGTGCCGTCTGGAACGTTGGTTACTCCCGGTACAAGAAGAATGAGGGCACTTTCAACTCAAGGTGGAATAACAACAACGATCAATATTGTTGTAACAAGTTCTTCGAACATTACTGCGGTTCCTAACACAAATATGTAGTTCATTTTGTCAGGGGGGTTCCCGCTTATTTTCTATCCATTTTCTCTCGGGTAATCATTATCTTTTGTGTATGTACTCCCTTCCCAAAGGCTACATACAACACTCAGGAGCTCTCGATCGGAGATCGAAAAATGAAAACGGGAATGAACTTACTTAAGTCAACGAATCTCGTTACAAGAACAATGGCACAGATTACAGTTGTTGCGGTATCTGCAACCCTCAGTACAAGTGCAATTTCATCATCTGCTTTGGCAACAATTTCTGCGACATCATTTAACAGTCCTGATCAATCCATAACAACTCGTTCTTTGATACTTGATGCTCCTGTAGCAAATGGTGCGGGATTCGACACCATTACAGCGATGTCACCCGGTACCCCGGTCTTGCGATACGTAAATTATAGAAATAGCGGTTCGGATTCTGGTACATCTTTAACTTTGCAAGTAGTGGCTAATCCCTCGACTACCTTGTCCACGGATGCCACCAATGGACTTCACATCACTGTTGATAGATGCTCGGTCGCTTGGACAGTTATTGGTGGAGCTTGTGGAGGTACCCCCACAAGTATCTTGTCGAGCACTGCTCTTTCAGTTTTAGCTTCGGCTACATCGCTCGCAAATGGCGGCAGCAACACTGCAACAGGAATAACGTCTCTAGCATCAGGTGAGTATTTCTACGTCAGGTACACAATCTCTCTTCCCTCAGGCAATAGTGAAGAGGCGCAAAATGGTGTCTTACCAAATGGAACGATCCAAAACCTCAACACTGGCCTGAAGTGGACTTTAAAGGAACTACAAGGCTCCTGATTTAGCTAACGAAGGACCGCTACAGAATTGGTAGGTAGCGGTCCAATTCGTAGGCAGTGACTTGACGACTGTAGTCATTCCATTCTGCGCGCTTATTGCGCAGAACGTATTCAAAGACGTGCTCGCCTAAAGTTTCGCGCACTAACGTGCTCTTTTTCATTGCAGTGATGGCTTCGTTGAGGTTACTTGGCAGGGTAGTTACATCTGTTGATTCTGATAATTCGTAACCTTCTTCAACGCCCTTGAGTCCTGCTGCGATCATGACGGCGTATGCAAGGTATGGGTTGCATGCAGAATCTGGTGATCTAAATTCAACGCGAGTGGAGTTCTCGTTCTTTGGTTTGTACATGGGAACGCGCACTAGGGCGCCGCGATTGTTGTGGCCCCAGTTAACAAGTGCTGGAGCCTCTCCTCCGCCATGAAGGCGCTTGTAGGAGTTGACCCATTGATTGGTAACGGCTGTGATTTCTGGGGCATGACGTAAGAGGCCTGCGATAAATGAGCGGCCAACTTTGGATAAGTTGTATTCGGCCTTTGCATCGTAGAAGGCATTCTTTTCACCTTGGAAAAGTGAAACGTGAGTGTGCATTCCAGAACCTGGGTGATCGGTAAATGGCTTAGGAATAAAGGATGCGTGGAAGCCTTGATCTAACGCTACTTCCTTAACAACGTGGCGGAAGGTCATGATGTTATCTGCAGTGCTGAGTGCATCGGCGTAGCGCAGATCGATCTCTTGTTGTCCAGGGGCGCCCTCATGATGGCTGAACTCAACGCTTATCCCCATTGCCTCCAACATCGTGATTGCGGTGCGACGGAAATCATGACCGACAACTGCAGGTGTGTGATCGAAGTAGCCACCTTGATCAACAGGTGTTGGAGTACTTCCAGCTTCTGGACGATCTTTGAATAAGAAGAATTCAATTTCTGGATGCGTGTAACAGGTGTATCCCATCATCGCCGCTTTATTGAGAATCCGACGCAATACATGGCGAGGATCTGCATGAGATGCGGTGCCATCTGGCATCACGATGTCACAGAACATACGTGCAGCACCTGGTGCTTCGGTGCGCCATGGAAGAACAGAGAAAGTGCTGGGATCAGGTTTAGCCAACATGTCAGATTCGGTGATGCGAGCAAAGCCTTCGATAGCCGAACCATCAAAGCCAATGCCTTCATCGAATGCGTTTGCTAACTCTGCTGGTGCAATAGCAACGGACTTTAAGAAACCAAGGACATCGGTGAACCACAAACGGACGAAGCGAATGTTGCGCTCCTCGATGGTACGAAGAACGAACTCTTGCTGTTTACGTAATTGGTCTTCTGCGCTCATGGGGACATACTTCCAAGGCTTCGTTACGGCTATGTTAACGAGGCGGCGAGGTAGCGCTAGATAACGAAGAACTCCGCCTGATCCAGCGTGGCATGCTCGGGAACATCGCGGGTAACCAAGGTATTAGCGCCAACAACAGCGTCTTTGCCGATGGTGATATCTCCAATGACACGGGCACCGGCGCCGAGGATGACGTTATCTCCGATGGTTGGGTGGCGCTTACCTTTCTTATAGGTACGCGCTCCCAAGGTCACATCGTGATACATCAAAACATCATCGCCAATAATCGATGTCTCACCAATGACAACGCCCATGCCGTGATCGATAAAGAAACGACGGCCGATCCTTGCACCAGGGTGGATCTCGATACCTGTTGCCGAACGAGTGAAGTTAGACCAGATGCGTGCAACAAGTTTGAAATTGTGAGTCCATAACCAGTGCGCCATTCGATGACCCCACACAGCATGAAGACCTGGGTAGGCAAGGAAGATCTCTAAAGAAGTGCGCGCAGCAGGATCACGAGTGAGTGCATTGGCAATATCTTCTCGAATGTGAAGGCTCATGATTTAGTCAACAATCTCGGCCAAATCCTTGTACAAAATGGTGGATAGATAGCGCTCACCGAAGGAAGGAATGATGACAACAATATTCTTGCCAGCAAACTCTGGGCGCTTAGCAACTTGGGAAGCGGCCCAAAGCGCTGCACCTGATGAGATACCGGCCAAGATGCCTTCTTCTGCGCCAGCACGACGTGCGTATGCAATTGCATCATCTGCTGTGGCATCGAAAACTTCATCGTAGATCTTGGTATCAAGAATGTTAGGAATGAAGTTAGCGCCGATACCTTGGATTGGGTGACCACTTGGTGATCCACCATTAAGTAGTGGTGATGCAGCTGGCTCTACTGCGAAAATCTTGATATCTGAATTTCGCTCTTTAAGAACCTGTCCGATACCTGTGATTGTTCCGCCAGTGCCAACGCCTGCAACAACTGCTGCGACGGTGCCATCGGTGTCGCGCCAGATTTCCTCCGCTGTTGTCTTGCGGTGAATTTCTGGGTTGGCATCATTTTCAAATTGGCGAACCAAGACTGCGCCATCTACTGCGCCAAGTTCTTCTGCTTTAGCAACCGCGCCGCGCATACCTTCTGCGGCTGGGGTCAAAACAAGTGTGGCACCAAATGCGCGAAGCAATGTGCGACGCTCTTTTGACATGGAATCTGGCATCGTCAAAATAACTTTGTATCCGCGTGCTGCGCCCACCATTGCTAGTGCGATACCGGTGTTGCCTGATGTTGCCTCAACAATTGTGCCGCCAGGCTTTAGTTGCCCAGTGCGCTCTGCTGCATCAACCATTGCGATACCAATGCGATCTTTGACCGTGCTTGTTGGGTTGTAGAACTCCAATTTGGCATAAACATTTGCGGCAGCGCCATCGGTGATGCGATTAAGACGCACGAGCGGGGTGTTTCCAACTACTTCGGTGATGTTGTTATAGACCTTCATGATTGCTCCAATTAGTTAGTTCTTCATGGGTTTAATGACGCGAATTGATTTTCGATTAATCGAGAATGGGTAAAACTAAAAAGCGATTGCAGATGTGCTTTTAGTTTTAGCAGGCGCAGGTGCAGGCGCGACCGAAATCAATAACACGACGACGCGTGAAGAACCATTCGGTAATTGTTGGCACGGATGAATTTTACCTACTTATGCGCAAAGCGCTACTTGCGAACATCTTGCATAAAGCCATCGGATTTAACTGGTAATCGCTAAATACTCTCACTCCAGCGAGAAGTAATAGGTAGACGTCGATCTTTGCCGAATGCACGAGCAGAAACCTTGGTTCCAGGTGGATATTGGCGCCTCTTATATTCAGCCTTATCGACCAGCGAAATAACCCGAGCTACGAGCACAGGATCAAAGCCCTCTGCGATCAAGCCCGCGCTGCCAATATCGCCATCGACATATCGCATAAGGAGGCGGTCAAGGAGTTCGTATTCGGGTAGAGAATCAGAATCCTTCTGATCGGGGCGAAGTTCAGCGCTAGGTTCTTTAGAAATCGAGCGCTCAGGTATAGGTGGCGTCTCTCCCCTGGAAATTGCTTGGGCATTGCGCCAACGCGAAAGTGCCCACACATCGGTCTTGTAAATGTCTTTAATCGGAGCAAATCCGCCTACGGCATCTCCATAAAGAGTGGAATAACCGACTGCTAATTCACTCTTATTTCCCGTGGCCAGAACCATGTGGCCTTCTTGGTTGGAGATACCCATGAGCGTGGTTCCACGCACGCGGGCCTGCAGATTTTCCTCAGCAAGACCTTCTAATTGGACGTTGGCAAGGTAGGCCGAGACCATCGGGGCAATTGGAATCACTCGATAATGAATGCTGGTATTCATCGCCAGCGCCTGTGCATCTTCTAGTGAGTGATCGGATGAGTACTCGCTAGGTAGCGCAATTCCATGAACGTTTTCGCATCCGATGGCATCCACGGCAATAGCGGCGACCAGGGCTGAATCAATTCCTCCAGAGACACCAAGGGCCACCGATGAAAACTTATTCTTTGCCACATAATCTCGAAGCCCGACAACCAGGGCCTGCCAAATTTCTCCCAGATCATCCAAACGTTTAGCGAGCGCTATTGGTTCCGAAACAAATGGAGCAAGAACATCCTCATGAATAATCACATCGGGAGTAGATGTGTGTGCTTCTAAATCTAGATCCACGAAAACAAGTGCGTCAGCAAATTGGGGTGCACGTGAAATGAGAGCGCCTTGGGCATCGACAACAATTGTGTCTCCATCAAATACCAAATCATCTTGGCCACCGGTCATATTGACGTAGGCAAGTGGGGCGCCTGCTTCTCTTGCCCGCCTTTGAACCAGCGCCAAACGAACATCATCCTTATTTCGTTCGTAAGGACTTCCGTTAGGCACAAGCAATAAACCAGTGTGGCGCTTTGCTAATTCGGCGACAGGTCCGCCCTCTTGCCAAATGTCTTCGCAGATTGCAACTCCCACATCAATGCCGTGAATGCGAACAACCAAAGAAGAATCCCCAGGAACAAAATTCCTGAATTCATCAAAGACTCCGTAATTGGGCAAATGATGTTTTACATATCGGGCTTTAATTTGGCCATCGTGAATGATTGCCACTGCATTTTGCGGGGCACCCTCTGGCTGACCCAATCGATTAACGACGCCTGAGAGTTCATCCAAATATCCAACGACCAAAACTAGGTCGCCATAACCTTCTGTCTTTGCCCTGGCAGCGACCGCTTTTATGGCAGTTTTACTGGCGCTTCGAAAAGAGGGCCGAAGAGCTAAATCCTCAACGGGGTACCCAGTGATAACCATTTCTGGAAATACAACGACGTGAGCGCCAGCGGAATGTGCCTGTGAAATCTGGCTCATAATCAGCTCGCTGTTGCCAGAGAGATCGCCAACAGTGGGATTAATTTGGGCAAGGGCCAATCTCAATTTCCCTATTTCAGCCGCCCGATTCGACATGGCAAGAGTCTAATGCCGGACTAAACTTCTACGACTAACCAGCCCAAAGAGCGGACAAATACCCAAAATTATGGCTAAAACTGCTCGATTTGCGATTGATATTGGCCCATTGAAGAAATATCGGGATTTTCGATATTTATGGAGCTCAGGACTGATTTCAAACCTCGGATCCATGATTACTTATGTCGCAATTCCTTTCCAGATCAAAGAACTCACCCACTCCTATCTTGCAGTGGGTATTAGTGGCGCAGTCGAATTAGTCCCACTGATTGTTTTTGGTCTTTACGGCGGCGTCTTGGCAGATGCCGTAGATCGAAAGAAGATGACCTGGACCACAGAGGCCGCGGCACTTCTGGCCACATCGACTTTGCTCATCACCTCATTGCAAGGACGCCCAAGTGTGCTTTTGATCTACGTGGTGGCCGGGTTATTTGCGGCGGTCGATGGAATGCAACGTCCCAGTGCCAATGCAATCCTCCCCCGAATCGTTGGACATTCCGATTTGCCAGCCGCCAGTGCACTCTTAAGTTTACGTTCTCAATTCGGCATGATCGTTGGACCTGCAATTGGTGGTGTCATCATCTCCTCAGTCTCTGTCAGTGCTGGTTACGGAGTCGACGTCATCACATTCTTGATTTCATTGGGGCTCCTCTGGAAAGTCGGCGCCGTCCCACCAAATGAGAAGGCTGATAAGCCATCTCTGTCAGCGTTATTTGCCGGTTTGAAATATGCAGTGAGCCGACAAGATTTACTTGGCACTTATCTCATTGACTTAGCTGCGATGTTCTTTGCAATGCCCAATGCGCTCTTTCCATTTTGGGCCGATCACATTAACGCGCCTTGGGCACTGGGATTCTTCTATGCCGCGGGAACAGTCGGTGCAATTGTGATGACTTTGACGAGCGGATGGATTAGCAGCTACCGATTCCATGGCCGAGCCATCATCATTGCTGCCGTCGGTTGGGGCGCTGCAATTGCTTTGGCTGGCGTGGTCCATTCTCTGGTTTGGGTTCTCCTTTTCCTTGCAATCGCGGGGGCTTCGGACATGGTGAGTGCCCTTTTTCGCTCCTCAATTTGGAACCAAACAATCCCTGATGAATTACGGGGAAGGCTTTCTGGAATCGAATTACTTTCCTACTCAGTGGGACCACTTGCTGGCCAATTAAGAGCGGCTTCGATCGCATCTGCTACTTCATTGTCCTTTTCAGTAACTTCCGGAGGTGTGATGTGCATCGGAATGGTGATATTACTGGCCGGTTTTTTACCCAAATTTCGCAAATATGACGTTAAAACCAACGAATTTGCCGCTGCAGAACGGAAAAAACGAGAATCTCTCAACGAATAGATGAGTGTCGCGAAATATTTGCACTAATTTCAATTCAATAATTAACGTGAAAGCACAAAAATATTAAAAAACTATTTCGCGACACGCACTCAATTCTATTTCACATAATGCTGGCATTACGTGCCAAACACTGACACCATTAACCCTGAACAGGTTCGGTGACGGATCGAACCATTCCGATAGGAGAAGTTACGTGGCTGCAGCTAAGAAATCTGCTCCAAAGCGCAAGAAGGCAGTTGCCAAAAAGGTAGCTCCAAAGCGCAAGAAGGCCGCTGCTAAGGCAGTAGCACCAAAGCGTCGTAAGAAGGCAGTTGCCAAGAAGGCAGCTCCAAAGAAGGCCAAGAAAGCCGCTAAGAAGGTTGTCGCTAAGAAGGCAGCTCCAAAGCGCAAGAAGGCCGCTAAGAAGGCTGTTGCTGCTCCTGCAGCTGCACCAAAGAAGCGTCGTCGTAAGAAGGCTGTTGCTGCAAAGTAACAACTTTATAAAAAAACCCGCCATGCAAATGGCGGGTTTTTTTATTTGTCGTGCAAACTCGGATCATCCCGAAGTGAATCTCCAACTTTTTCAAATATCGCCGCTAATGCAATCTGATCTGTTTTTGATAGATGGTCAATGAAACGCGTTCTTACACTCTCAACATGATCAGGGGCGGCTGCAACAATTGCCTTCCATCCTTTGGCTGTCATGACTGCGAAATACCCTCTTTTATCAACGGGGCAAGCCTCGCGTTTTACCCATCCAGCTTTCTCCATGACCTTCATACGGTGCGAAAGTCGCGAGCGCGAAAGCATCGCGATTTCGGCTAGTTCGCTCATACGCATTCTGCGCTCTGGTGCATCACTGAGCTGGGCCAAAATTTCATAATCGGACATCGATAAATCATGGCCTTGCAGGTCCAAATCCAGGGCCTCAAGCAAGCGCCGGCTCGACACTATGTACCTACGCCAGGCTTTCATTTCAGCAGGATTGAGCCAGCGGGGTGTTGGTGGGGTAGCGTTTCTTGCCATAGGCGAAAGTGTACGCGATAAGTTGAAAGTTCAACTAGTTGCCATGACGAGAAAGAGTGCCAGACCCATGACGAGCAATAAGAGTGGAATCTACAAGCAACATAGCAACCTCGATGTGCGCCCCCAAGATGACCTTTTTCGCCATGTGAATGGGAAGTGGCTCAAGGAGGCACAGATCCCTGCCGACCGTGCCTCCGATGGCGAGGCCTACCGCCTTCATGATGAGGCCGAACAACAAGTCCGAGAAATCATTGAAAGCGCCGCTAAAGAATCTGGCGATCTTGGTTCGCTCGCGCAAAAAATTGGCGACCTATACAGATCATTTATGGATGAAGCCGGAGCAGAAGCCAAGGGTGTTACTCCCATAGAAATAGATCTTGCTCGCGCCTCATCCGTTGAAACAAAAGAGCAATTCTTAACGCTCTTAGGCGAACTCGAAATAGAAGGTCTCGGAGGCCTCTTCTATGTCTTTATAACGAGTGATAACAAGAAGTCCGATGAAAATATCCTCTACGTCGGACAATCAGGTCTGAGCCTTCCTGATGAGGCTTATTACCGCGAAGATGAATACGTACCTATCCGAGAGGCATTTATTAGCCATGTCACTCGCATGTGTGCACTCGCCGGTATCGATGGCGGGTCAGAGCACGCGGTGAGAATTCTTAGCGTGGAGACAGAATTAGCATCCCATCATTGGGACCAGGTCAAAGATCGCGACGCCACCGAGACCTACAACAAAGTCACATTTTCCGAACTCCAAAAACTCTCTGACGGATTTGATTGGCAGGCATGGAATAAAGGAGCACAAGTACCCGCCTTGGTCACCGAAAAAGTCATCGTTCGCCAGCCAAGTTTCTTTTCAGGTTTGGGTTCAATGCTCAACGATTTCGATGGCCCCCGTTGGAGATCGTGGTTGATGTGGCAGATTCTTAGCGGCGGCGCCTCCTACCTCAATGCAGATATTGTCAATGAAAACTTTGCCTTTTACGGGACCACCCTCTCTGGAGTCCCGCAATTGAGAGAGCGATGGAAGCGAGGCGTGCGTTTAGTCGAAGGTGCACTCGGCGAAGCAGTCGGACAGATTTATGTAGAGGCGCATTTTCCTCCAGCTGCAAAACTTGCCATGGAGAAACTCGTCGATAACCTTATTGAGGCGTACCGCGTTGATATCACGGCGCTTGAATGGATGACTTCAGAAACGAAAGTTAAAGCACTAGAGAAACTAGATAAATTCACACCAAAAATTGGATACCCAGATAAGTGGCGTGATTACTCGGCACTTCAAATTTCATCTGATGACCTCATCGCTAATTTAGCAGCCGTGTCTCGCTTCTCGCGCGATTATGAATTCGCGAAGATCGGCAAGCCCGTAGATAAGACTGAATGGCTAATGACTCCACAGACAGTGAATGCTTATTACAACCCCGGAATGAATGAGATTGTTTTTCCTGCTGCAATCTTGCAATCACCCTTCTTTGATTTAGATGCTGATGATGCTGCAAATTACGGCGGAATTGGCTCAGTTATCGGCCATGAAATTGGCCATGGCTTTGACGATCAAGGATCTAAGTTTGATGGCGATGGCAATCTCAATGATTGGTGGACGCAAGATGACCGCGTCGAATTTGATAAACGATCACAGAAATTGATTGCACAATTCGATGTTCTCACCCCAGAGGAGACCCCAGACTCGCATGTGAACGGCGCTCTCACTATCGGCGAAAATATCGGTGACCTTGGTGGACTCACTATTGCGCACAAGGCGTACGAGATTTCACTTGGTGGTCAGCCTGCACCTGTGATTGATGGTGACACAGGTTTCCAAAGATTCTTCCTTGGATACGCGCAAGTCTGGCGAGGCAAAGTAAGACCAGAGGAAATTGTGCGCCGGTTGGCTACAGATCCTCATTCGCCCGATGAATTTCGATGCAATCAAATAGTGAAAAACCTCGAGGAGTTCTATCAAGCCTTTGATGTGCGCGAAGGTGATGCCTTGTGGCTTGATCCAGCCGAGCGCGTGCGAATTTGGTAGATACGGGAGCGCGCCACTTTGAGTAGATTACTCACGTGAGTTTCTCCTTCGACATTACCTGCGAGAGCAAACCAGGCAATGGCGATTTTGCTCGAACGGGAGTAATCAATACTCCGCACGGGGCGATTCAAACCCCTGCCTTCATCCCTGTTGGCACCAAAGCCACCGTGAAATCGGTGCTTCCTGAATCCATGAAAGATCTTGGCGCGCAAGCACTGTTGGCCAATGCCTACCACCTCTACCTACAGCCTGGTCCGGATATTTTGGATGAAGCGGGTGGCCTGGGAAAGTTCATGAATTGGCCCGGACCTACTTTTACCGATAGCGGTGGCTTTCAAGTTCTCTCACTCGGTGTGGGTTTCAAGAAAGTCTTAGCGATGGACTCCACAACATTTCGATCCGATGATGTGATTGCACGTAAGAAAGAGCGCCTTGCGCACGTCGATGATGAAGGCGTGACCTTTAAGTCACATCTTGATGGAGCTATGCACCGATTTACTCCTGAGGTATCCATGCAAGTCCAACATCAAATCGGCGCCGACATCATGTTTGCATTCGATGAGTGCACAACTTTGCACAACACACGGGTGTATCAAGAGCGCGCTGTATCGCGGACTTCTGCCTGGGCAATCCGCTGTTTGGATGAACATCAAAAACTTACCGAGACGCGATCTGATCACCCTTATCAAGCCCTCTTTGGGGTAATCCAAGGCGCGCAATATGAAGATTTGCGCCGTTTGGCAGCCAAAGATTTAGGGTCAATGGTCACCTCAGATATTTCATTTGATGGCTTTGGCATTGGTGGGGCGTTGGATAAAGAAGCCCTCGGAACAATTATCACTTGGGTCAATCAAGAACTCCCCCGCGAAAAACCTAAACACTTACTGGGCATCGGGGCACCGGAGGATTTGTTTGTCGGGGTCGAAAACGGCATAGACACTTTCGATTGCGTTTTGGCCTCCCGTATTGCACGTACTAGCGCGGTCTACACAATGACTGGTCGGTACAACGTCTCTAACTCTCGATTCCGTCGAGATTTCACTCCTATCGATGACCAATGCGATTGTTATACGTGCACCAACTACACGCGTGCCTATCTTCACCATTTGTTCAAGGGCAAGGAAATTCTCGCTGCCACCCTTGCAACCATTCATAACGAGCGATTCATTGTTCGCTTGGTTGATCAGATGCGTGCGGCGCTCAACGATGGAGATTTCAATGAGCTTAAGAAGGAATTCTTAGGCCGTTATGCGGTCAAGCCAGTGAGTTCTGGCGATAAGGTTTAACTCTCATGAGCGAATCACATCCATCCATGCGAATCGTTGTTGCCATAACTTCGCCGACCGCGCTCCTTGAAGTAAATAAGGTGCCCAGCATCGTCAGAGCGATTAAAGGCGTTCAAGAATTCACTCACAGAATCCCGCTCACCGTTGTCGCCTCTGGAGGTTTCCTCGATGAAGCCAAATTGGCGCTCGATAGACATAATCTTTCTGCTGAATTTATCGAATGCAATCCAAGTGAGCCGCAAGAGCTCGCAGCCGGACTTAAAGACGATATCGAGAATTCAGAAGCCCTGATCATCCATGACGCAAGTCGGCCACTGACGCGCTTTGATCAGTTCACGAGGATTATTTTGGCCTACAACAATGGCGCCGATGCAGTCCGTCCAGCAATAGTTTTTACCGAGACTCTGAAAATTATTGATGGGGATTCGGTAGTTCTAGAAACTCTTGATCGAAATTCTGTTAAGAGAATCGCAACACCAGAACTCATCCGCTCCTCAGCGATCGACCCAAGTGGGAAAAATCAAGGGTGGTTCTTGCCGTTGAAAAAGCATTCTCGCATCGAACACATCGAAGGCGCTCCGGAGGCACTTCGAATCAATACAAAGGAAGATGGCTTACTTATGGAGTCATTCCTTCATTGGAGACAGACCAGTAGTTAATCAGCGTCCCAAGATTGCTTTAATCTCACTCCAAATTTTCTTTGGTTGGCTCATGAACTTCTTGGGAAAACTGATCATGATGGAAAATGGTGCACTCCAGAATCTGCGCCACAATCTGCGTGGCTTTGTGGCAATTCTGTGTTCTAAGTCTTTTAGATAGTGAAGGCGCAAATCAATTGCCTCGTGTTTGACTTGTGAATTACATGTCTGGCATGTGGTGGAAACAAGAAGGCGTCCCGCATAGACCAATGTATGAATAGTCTCGTGATCGCAATGAGAACAATGGAGTTCGGCGGTGACTTCTTCATTCATTCTTTGTAGCCTCGCTTTTCTAGTACGTGCTCTGCAATAACCAAATCTTGCGGATAAGTTATTTTGACATTCGTAACTTCACCAGTCACGGCAATTGTGTGAACTTTAGGGAAATACTCCTCCATGCAGGCCGCAGTATCTGTCCCAACAAAACCATCCACTTGCGCCTTTGTATAAGCCTCCAACAGTTCTTTCGCTCGGAAAGCTTGCGGTGTTTGAACCCGGACGATTTCGCGCGGTTCTTGAATATCAATCTCAAGTGGATCAACGACAATGGCTGGAAGTGCACCTCCGTGATGATGCGCCGCCATAGCAATATCGTGAAAGAGAATGCTTGTAGCCAGCGGTCTGGCCCCATCGTGGATCATCACGACATTAATTTTTCCGCTCTGGATTGAAGGAGCTAGATGCATGAGCGCGTTGTACTCAGATTCGTGTCGAGAAGCCCCGCCCATAACGGTCTCTACTTTGATGTGGCGCGATTCCCGACGTAAAACCTCTTTGGCGAGGATTGCATCCGATGGACTAATTACCAATATGTTTCGAGATTTTGGAAAACTCTTCACGGCATTTGCCAGAGAGCGCGAAATGATGCGCCGACCGCTTAAGGGCAACCAAACTTTGTTGGTGCTGTGGCCAAATCGGGATCCGCTTCCAGCGGCCAAGACGACCACCGCAATGCGCATCTCGCCATTCATGTGCTCATTGTGTCACTCTGTGGCAGACTTGAAATATGGCAGTTTCCAAATGGCTTATGCGTAAGTCCTTCGAAGAGGCGACAGCCAAGGCTCAAGGAATAAGAGATGCCAAGCAAGCAAAGGAAGAACGTACGGGCGGGCTCTTTACTGGCGCCCAAGAAAACTTGCGCCGAGAATTAGGGCTACATGATCGCCTTCGCCCGCATGACACCGGTCATGTGTGTTGTGACTGCGTGAGCGAGAAGCCCGTAATCAGAGCTTCTCGGCCACGATCAAGAATTGTGCTTAAGCGTAGGTAAGCCCCAAGCTATCTTGTAGTCGACGCAACTGAACAATCAGACTTGATTCATCCACGGCAACTTGATCATAAGTAATCAAATCGCCGACTTTGATTGCCTTTGTAACTACTGCATTTGCAATGAGTCCAATTGGTACAAGATTGTCGCGCTTGGCGTCTTCTGCAATATCTGCATATCCGCGAACGGTGTAGCCACCGATGCTGTCGATCTTGTCTCCTGGTTGCATATCTTTCTTAGCCATCGAAACAACCTCAGCCATGAGATGCGGTGCGAATAATGATGATTCACGATCAAGTACCGCGCGAGCAACGGATAAAGGTGCCTCCACAGATGCCAAGTGGAAGGGACGATACAGAGCGAAATATGGTCCAGGTCCCATAGACAGGTAACTCATCTCATGGTTGATGTAAGGCGCATCTGTTCGAACGATGACGAATACACCAGGTGCAACATCTCCTGTGCAGTAATCAACGACACCTGGACGATCAAGTACTCCACCATCTGCTTGCAATGCGAATACATCTTGAAGTGTTTTCACGGTTGCAGGTGGTCCGTACATTCCGCGCTTTGAAAGTTGCAATCCAGTTGTATTGGCAAGGGCTGCCATTTCAATCATGGTCTTTGATCCATCAGTAAATGAGCAAAGCATCTTTGGATTCATCTTCTTAGCTACTGCACGGTCTCTAACAGTGTCAGGCGTACTCAAAGGTTCGAATGGATTGTTCTTGCCTTTACCTGCAGCGACAATTTCAAATTGTAGGTCGCGAGCAAAATCAACAAGTACCTTGGCTTCGACTGGTTCGTCTCCGTGGCACACGGTGTAAACCGCGCCGCCAAGTTTTGCAGTTGCATGAAGAAGTGGTCCGATGGTGACATCCATTTCAACGTTAAGAACTGCAACATCTTTCTTGGCCAGCAAACATGAGTAGGCAACACGTGCGCCAATATCAGGCACACCAGTTGCTTCTACGACTAAATCAAATGGAAGTTGAGAAATGAATTCAGTAGAGGTTGTACCAGCTGCTTTTCCGGCTAATAACGCTTCGGAAATAATCTTCGGATCTGAACTGATAACAAAGTCTTTTTGTCCGATGTCATTGAAGAGACTGGTAATTCGAGCTGGATCAATATCTACAACCAGAGCAAGTTTCAATCCAGGCATGCGATCGATCTGGCAACCAAAACCATGTCCCATCTGCCCTGCACCAACTAGAGCAACGCGAACATCGCGACCTAAAGTATTTGCATGATTTTGTAAACGCTCTGAATATGCCATGTGATAAACGCTCGATTCGTTTTTCTAGTCTTGCGCGAATACCTGAAGTCTATCTCCCACTTTAATCATGGGCAATTCACACACTTCAATATTTACATCACCTGGCATCTCCGGTTGTGTTAATCCGTTTGCTTTTAGATCTAGATGTCCAAGATTGAGAAGATTGTCACTTGCAACATCTCCCACAGCTAAAACTGTGAAGTGATCATCATTGATTGCAATGGTGTCACCAACAATCGGCGCACGTTTGTGATTATCAACTTTGTGCAGAATAGAAAACTCGTGAAGTTCTTCTGGTGCATTTTCTCCGAACCACACGAGTAATCCTTGTTCACGAAAATCTGCGACAAGTGCGCCAACTGCGGTAACAGTGGATGAATAAACTACTTCAGACAATGAAATTAGATTTCGGTAATTTGTTCGGCTTTTACGCCAGATACAAATAGTTCTTTAGTGATGAACATAGCAAGTGGGCCTGCAGGGCTTGTTGCATGAATATCAACAGTTAAAACTTTCTTCATTGGGTAGACACCAACGCGTGCAGTACCGCCGCAGTCGATTACAGCAACTGCAATCTTGTCGAATGGAACGCTGCTCTTGAAGCCATCGAATGGGGTTCCGCCAGTGAGTTCGGCGATGCGGGCTGCAATTGGGTGAATTCCGCCACCGGTAACAGAATAAATGTATGGCTTGTCATCTGTTGGCGTAATAACGAGCGGACCGCCCCAGCCACCACGGCCGGCTTCAATTTTGACGCTCTTAAAATCTCCCATTGCAATGCTCCCTTATGTTGTGAACGCTTTTTGCGAATCTCTGTGTAAAAAATTATATGTACTAAGTAGCAAGTGCGGGAGCCGAGGCTCCCGCACTTGCCGCCTTAAGTGAAAGTGCTATTACTTTGATGCTGTGTACAAGCCGAAAGAGGCAAAGTACGCAATTACGACTGAAAGTGGACCTGTGATCAAGCGGGAGAATAGAACCGCTGGAACGCCAATTTCCACTGTTTCAGGCTCGGCTTCACCAAGGGCGAGGCCAACCGGAATGAAGTCGCAACCAACCTGTGGGTTGATAGCAAACAAAGCAGGCAATGAGTACTGGGCTGGGATATTTCCCTTTCCAATTTCAACGCCAAGAAGTGTTCCAACGATTTGAGCAATTACAGCGCCTGGTCCAAGCAATGGAGACAGGATAGGAATTGCGCAAACGATAGAAATTAATAGGAGACCGCCGAGTGATGATGCGGAACCCTTGAGTGCCTTAGCAATCCAGTCACCGATACCGGTGGTAAGAATTAAACCGATGATGAACGAGATAAACGCCATAAACGGAATAACGTTGCGGATTACTGTGTCAACAGTGTCGCGACCAGCTTGGTACAAAGTACCAACTACGCCACCAACGCTGCGTCCAACTTTTACGATTAAGTTTGTCAATCCATCCATGACTTAGGCCGCCTTCTCTGCTCGTGACATCATTTTGGCTGTAATAGCTTCTGTGACGATTCCGCGGATAAAGATGACAACCAAACCGACTAGCAAGTAACGAACTGCTAGATCGCCAAGGCCATATCCCAATTGCTGGATTCCTGTTGCAATACCCACGTAGACGAAAAGCTCGCCTGGGTTTGCGTGAGGAAAGATACCCAAAATTGGGTGAACGAATGACACTGCTGAGTCATAGAACGCTGGCTTCAATCGCTCTGGTAGGAAGCGACCCATGGTGTAAGCCATTGGGTTAGTCAGCATGAAGACTGATACGAAGGGAAGGACGATGTAACGCACTGGGTACCATTGAAGACCTGGGCGAGCAGCTGCCTTGCCAAGATTTTCAATCTTCTCTGCGCCAATCAAACGTACGAGAGCATTAACTGCAGTCAAGAGAACGATCAGCGTTGGAAGAATTCCGCCCATAAGAGAAAGCAGAACTGATCCACCTTTGTTGAAGACTTTAATAAAGTCTTCTGCGGCTGTTGCCAACGCGCCAAGAAAGCCCGTTGGTTTATCAACCGTGACACCGGCTGCAAGTGCAACCAATCCACTAACTGTCACTTCACCCTCCTCAAGGATAAAGGCCGCGGTTGCGGCATGTTTTCAGGTCCGGTTGTTCTAATTTTCCCGGCCTGTTTTTTCTCCCTGGTCTGCACGAAAGAGATGATCCTTAATAAGTTGCGCCGACATTTCTGCCGCTTCGCGCACCTTTCTCTTGGGTTCAGCTCCGCTACCCCAGTTGCCTGAGATGACGTCGTCCAGTGAGAAACCTATGTAGTTGCTTAGTTTTTTTGAGTTGGCAAAAACTGTAAAACCTTTTAGCACCAATCCATCTTTGATAATTCCTTCGTCATCTGCGGTAAGGGCGACAAATGCACGTCCTCCGCGATAACGCTTTCCGCCCATTCCAACAGCGGAAGTACCTTGCATTCGCAAGCTCTTAAGATCTGCCTGAAAGCGACGGGCCTGCATAAATGCCATAAACAATTGCGAGACCCACATTGCTGCAATAACAAGCAGGAGCTTGGAAAGGTATGTCATGCGCTTTGTGCCTCTTTCATTAGTTTCGCTGAAGTAGCGAGCTTGAGAACTTCTCCGGCACATGCAACATCGGTAACAAGTGTGTGAACCAAACCAGCGCGAGATGCGCCTATTACGCCGAGCGCCTTCTCTTTGCCTGCGGCGATTCCGATCACATGAGGAATCGCTGATAGCTCTTCTAGGGTTATCCCAATCACGCGATTATCCATTTCGCTACTGATAGAGCGCCCATTGCTGTCATAAAAGCGGGCTGAAATGTCTCCCGCATAGGCTTTGGAGACCTTATCATTTTCGGGTTTGGTCAGATGAAAATGCCTCAGCACTTCTTCACTCGATGGCGATCCATGAGAGCCGATTCCCACAAGAGCGATATCTGCTCGACGAGATAATTCAAGAACATCTGAAATCGATTCTTCATTCAGCAAAGTGTTTCGAGTACGGGCATTACTGACAACGGCTGGTGAGAGTAAAGGAATGAATTGGGCATTGAGATTCTGGGCCAAGGTACGCCCGAGTTCTTCAGCGCTGACAGAAGTGGCAATCGCGGACAAACCACCCATAAGTTGCGTCACTCGCAAACCAGGCAAAGTTTCACTTGCTACTTCTACAACGGTTGCTTCAACGCCTCGGCCCCATGAAATAGCAATGGTGCTGTTTGCTTTTAGCGATTTGTTGAGCGCTGCAGCAGCTGCACATCCAACGCTTGTGATTGTTGTTTCTGAACGATCTGACCCGATGACCTGAACATCTTTGATATTGAGTACTTTGCTTAATTGCGCAGAAAGACTTTCGTGACGTGTAATCGGTGCAACAATTTTGATTTGAACAAACCCTAAACGCTTTGCATCCGAGAGCATTCTCGAAACATTTGAACGCGATGTACCAAGGACGCGTGCAACTTGATCTTGTGACTGATTCTTTTCGTAATACATGCGAGCAACACGAAGGATTAACTCCGCATCGCGCTGTTTCACTATCGTCACATCCGTTCAGTAGGTGAACATTGGGCTTAGTGTCCTACCCCACACCTCAATGTGCAAGCATTTAAGTGAAACTCGCAACAATTATTTTTCCCACTTGCTTTCGCGTTTACGCCGCGAATATAAGTTACTGGCCAGTCTTTTTCTTACAAACCTAGTGACGCAAGTTTGTGCAGATGTTCGCGTGCAAATTCTTTTGCATCCTTCGCGTTTGTTGCACGAAGTGCAGCAGTTGCTGCTTCACGCATTTGCACGTGAGATAAAGATGTAATCGCTTGCGCAACATCTTGGAGCGTGCTCACATTGCACGACAGGCTGGTAACACCTAACCCGATAAGTACGGATGCAAGTGCGGGATCTGATGCTGCTTCACCACACACCCCTACAGGACAGCTGTAGGCGCTACCTGAGGAGGCAACACGGTGAATCGCATGAAGTAATGCGGGCTGCCAAGGATCATTGAAGTGGGCTAAAGAGGCCGATTCACGGTCGGCTGCGTGTAAATATTGCCCTAGATCATTAGTTCCGATGGAAATAAAATTACTAGCCTTTGCAATCTCATCAGACATCAAAACCGCAGAAGGAACTTCAACCATGACACCTGCTGTTTGTAATCCAAAACTATGTGCGAGCGCAACAAAGTGCGCTGCTTCATCCGGCAAAGTGATCATGGGGGCCATCACCCAAATATCAGCGCCAGAAACCTTGGCAGCATCGGCAATGGCTTCGAGTTGAATGTTTAGGAGCTCATCATTAATTGTGATTGTTCTATAGCCGCGAACTCCTAATGCAGGATTGGGTTCATGAGGAAAGGTAATGAATGCCATGGGTTTATCTGCGCCGGCATCGAGAGTGCGGATGACAACTTTCTTGCCAGGAAAGCGCGAAAACATTTGGGTGTAGAGCTCTCTTTGTTCTGAGAGCGTCGGTGGCGTTTGGCGATCCAGAAAGAGAAGTTCTGTGCGCAATAAACCAACACCATCGGCGCCTGCCTCGATCGCGACATCAGTATCAGCCAAGCGTCCGATATTGGCATAGACGGGGATCGTAAAACCATCAATTGTTTGATATCCATCATTTGTGCGCAAAGGTTTGCGAGCGCGCCTAATCTGAATCGTCGCCGTGAGGGCGGTGAGCTCGGCAGCAAGATCTGGGCTTGGATTAAATGTGACAACGCCTGCTCGCGCATCAACTCCAACGCTTCCACTTTCGTCGTTCTTTGCCGCTTCAACGACGCCTTTGCAAGCAACGACAGCGGGAATTCCTAACGTCCGCGCAATGATTGCGGTGTGGCTTGTTGGTCCACCTTCTTCAGTAACGATTGCCAATACTTGACCTGGTTGTAGATCAGTCGTGTCCGCTGGGGAAAGATCTCTAGCAATCAGCACGAAACCGTGATCTAGCAATGGAATTTCTGGATAACCAACACCAGAGAGCACCCAAATAATGCGATCTCGGATATTTGTTACATCGCTGGCGCGCTCTGCCAAGTACCCACCGGCTGCAGTAAGTAATTGTTTAAAAACTTCCGCCGCTTCCCAGATGGAGTATGCAGCAGTATGTCCGCGCCCGAGTAAAGACTCTGCTTCAGCAAAGAGCGCATTATCTTCGGTTATTTCTTGCGTCGCATACAGAATCTCTTGCGCCTCACCTGTTGCCCTTGCAGCGAGTTCACCGAGTTCATCTGAGACTGCTTTAATCGCGCGAGAAAGAGCATCGAGTTCAAATTCTGCGCCATATTCGGATTGAATTGAAGATGGTTTAGGAAGTGCCGCCGCCATGACATGGAAGGGACCCAAGGCTGCGCCCGTGCTTGCAGAAATGCCAGTAAACCTGCTCATCCATCTCCCCTAATGTGAAAGGTAACTTACAGGGTGGCTACCAATTGGTCGAGGAAATTCGCCGCTTCAAGGGAATCGCAATATCGCAAATCAACAGTCAGCGATATCTCTGATTGACCAAATGCGGCGTTAGGTGCCCCAACAGATAACGCTGTTGTATGGGAAGGCAATAACAAAGGAATAGCTGCTGATATTTTTGTATCCGAAAGATCAAAAATGGATGCGGTGGCTCCACTGAGCATTTCAAGGGGGACTTTCCCCGCGCGAGATTGCTGACGTGTTGATTTAATCCATTCAACGAGTTGCGCGACCGGCATCAGATCTGGATCTTTAAATACCGGCATGGCTAGCCCATATTTAGATTCCATAATTAGTGCGACACCTACGTGAGTGCGCAAATCTTCCGTGATGGTCGAAAGATTTAAATGAGTATTCCTGCGCAAGATTCTTGCCCAAGTTGCAACCAAGTGTGCGCTGCCTTGATCAAGGGATGCAGTGGTGTGCGATGAAAATCTAGAGAGCGTGATCTGAGGAATCGTGCGTGTCTTCTCAATAGAGGCCGCAACCATCTTACGATTTGCTGCCTTGCGTGCATCATGCGCACCTGCAACTTGAGGGTTGGAAATATCTTCAAAAGTCACTGTGTTATCTGGGCCAGTAGGAGTAATAGATGCCAAATCAATTCCGCGCTCACGTGCGATTACACGAGCTTTAGGAACGGCTTTAACGGATTCCAGAGATACAACCGGTGCAACTACAACAGGGGCTACTGCAACCGGTGCAGGAACTTCAACAACTGCCTCAACTTCTGGGGCAGGAGTATTGAAATCAAAACTCATTACCTGTGTTGCAGTTTCCAACATCAGCACTGGAGCGCCAACAAGCATCGTGGAACCAATTTGTCCCATGATTGCTTTGACGACACCGTCAGCGGGAGATTCAACTTCCATATCAATCTTGTCGGTTGCAACGTCAAAGAGAACATCTCCCGATTTAACGGAGTCTCCAACGTTGACACGTACAGCAAGAAGTTCGCCTTCTTCCATGGTCATGCTCATTTTCGGCATGATTACTGCATAGTCGAAGGCACTCATCGCCAGTTAGCTACCACTTCGCGAGCCTTTTTGATGATGTCATCAACTTGAGGAACAGCTGCCTTCTCCAATTGAGGTGCATATGGAATCGGAACATTCATTCCTGCTAGTCGAGCAACAGGTGCGATGAGGTGCCCCATCGATTGGCTGGTGACAACCTTTGCAATTACTTCGTTAATGAATCCACCGTGTTCTGGGGCTTCTTGAACAACCATGAGGCGACCAGTTTTTTCAAGTGACTCGTAAACGGGATCCATATCTAGTGGAGAAATTGTTCGAGGATCAATCAATGTAAGAGCGATTCCCTCTTTATCCAATTCCGCTGCAGCTGCAAGAACTCGAGAAACCATAATTCCTGTTGCGACAACAGTGAGATCTTTTCCTTCACGGACAACACGTGAGACTCCGAGTGGAATTCTGTATGCGCCTTCTGGGACATCTTCGGTGCCTGCCACCTTGTACAAAAGTTTATGTTCCATAAAAATAACTGGGTTTGGATCATCGATTGCTGCAAGGAGCAAACCTTTTGCTTCATAAGGCGATGAAGGCATAACAACTTTCAATCCAGGTACGTTGGCGAACCAACCTTCAAGACTTTGTGAATGCTGTCCTGCTGCTCCCGTGCCAGAACCACTTGCTGCGCGAAGTACCAAGGGAACATGCAGTCCGCCACCCACCATGAAGTGGATTTTTGCTGCTTGGTTGACGATCTGATCCATGGCTTGTGCCGTGAAATCTGAGAATTGAATTTCAACGATCGGACGCATTCCAGAAAGTGCCGCGCCAACAGCCGTTCCAACAATTCCTAATTCAGAAATTGGGGTATCGCGAACTCTCTCTTTACCGAAACGATGATAAAGATCTCCAGTAACGCCGAAAGCGCCACCGTAGATTCCAATATCCTCTCCGAGGATGAAGACTTCTGGTCGCTCTTCTAGAGCAATCGCCATGGCCTCACGAAGCGCCTCTGACATAGTTAATTTACGATCGCTCATGCGCTTACCTTCTTAAATACTGAATCCAGCAATCCGGCCGGATCCGCTGGTTTACCCTTCATCGCCTCATTCACTGCGCCAATAACTTGCTCTTGCGCCAGGCGATGTTGTTCTGCGATTTCTTCATCATTGAGAAGGCCGCGCTCTTTGATCACATGCTCAAAGTGAAGAATCGGATCCTTTGTTTTCCATTCATCAATTTCTTCTTTGGTGCGATAAAGATTCTTGTCAGAACGTGAGTGGCCTTTCCAGCGATAGGTGACGAATTCCAACAGTGTTGGACCCTCTCCTGCCTTGGCACGTGCAACGGCAGCCTCTGTCGCCTCATAAACGGCGGCAACGTCATTACCATCGACGGTGACTCCGGGAATTCCGTATCCGAGTCCACGATCTGAAAGCTTGTCCAACTTGAAAGCAAGTTCAGTAGATGAACTCATTCCGTATCCATTATTTTCACAAATAAAAATCACGGGCAATTTCCAAACTGCTGCAAGATTTGCTGCCTCATGGAATGCGCCTTCGTTCATAGCGCCATCACCAAAGAATGAAACTGCAACAGTTCCCTTATTCATGAGTTGTGAAGAAAGCGCTGCACCCACGGCAATAGGAATTCCTCCGCCAACAATTCCATTTGCACCAAGGTTTCCGGTTTCAACATCTGCAATATGCATAGATCCGCCGCGTCCGCCGCAATATCCATTTTCTTTTCCGAGCAATTCAGCAACCATGCGCATCAAGTTGGCACCTTTTGCAATGCAGTGACCATGACCGCGGTGCGTTGATGTAATTTGGTCATTGAGATTGAGCGCCATGCACACGCCAGCTGGTGATGCCTCTTGTCCGATGGACAAGTGCATCGTGCCGTGCATCATTCCGCGACCAAATAAATCTTCGACTGCTTCTTCAAATTTTCTAATGCGTGACATTGTTAGTAACGCGTAACTCGCATGTTCTTTACTGGCGAGCGGATGTCCCATTAAGAGCGGTGGAATTGTCATAAACCAACCTTCACATATGTGCAAGTGTTTGAATGGATGTGTCTATTAAACACCATCATCCGAGATATACGCTACGCGTCACTTACTTTTTTTTCATCAACTTAGAGATGCGGTTACTTATGAAGGAATTCAGAACGGTTGTTGCATCACCTGTTGGACTGCACGCACGCCCAGCATCATTGTTTTCACGCTGCGCGAAAGAATCTGGATGCGTCGTCAAACTTGCCAAAGTGAACAATGGTGAGCATTCGGAATTCGTAGACGGTGCGAGCATTCTGCGAGTGATGACACTCGGCGTTAAGTGTGGTGACGAAATCATCGTGCAAGTTGAAGGCGAAACCGAGGATGCAACAGCAAGTGCCCTTCAACTCTTAGCTGAAAGCACCGATCACTAAACCTCTTACTCTTTTGTAACTGTGTTGGCAGGCAAAGCAAGAGTTGCAAGCAAACCAATACATATGACCGCCGCTGCAATGAGAGTTGTAAATTGAGCTGCAGATGTCATTGCTAACTCCCCTGCATGACGAAGCACTGCGCCTCCGGGAAGTTGATCCAACTGTGGAATAGCAGATCCTGCAGAGCCTCTAACAATTTTTGCTACCTCAGATTGAGTAGCGGTATCTAGTCCCGGGATACCTGCAAGGTTTTTAATGACCTTGCTACCAAGATTTGTCACGAGCAAACTTCCAAGTAAGGCAACTCCAATTGCTGAACCCATCTGCCGGAAAGTGCTTTGTAGACCAGATGCCTGTCCACTTTGTGCCACAGGAACGTCGGCAAGAATCACACTTGTTAATTGCGCAGTTGCCATTCCAACGCCAAGTCCATAAATAAATAGCCATATAGCAACGAGCCAGCCGGCCATATCGGATTTAATTGTCATACCTAAGCCAAATATTGCAACAACCTCAAAAGCCAATCCAATTCTTACAACTGCACGTCCACCTATTTTCTGAGTCAGTTGCGGAGTGGCTCCAGAGATTAGGAAAGTACCAATAGCCAGCGAAAGAATAAGTACTCCCGATCTCAGAGCTGAATAACCCAGAGCTCCTTGAACAAAGAGGGGAAGTGCAAAGAGCATTCCAAATTCTCCGAGCGAGACTACAAGTGCTGCGATGCTTCCAAATCGGAAGGAACGAATCTTCAAAAGTGAAAGATCAAGTAAGACAGGCTTATCTGATGCACTTCGCGAGCGCTCTGTAATAACAAAGATGATCATGGCTACAAGGCCAACAAAGAAAGCGACCGGGACAGGTGATATTGATCCCGTCCAAGAAAGCCCCAACACAGTGAGAGCCTCTTGGGTTCTCCACCAACCAAAACGGATACCTTCAATTAACCCAAAGACGATGAGACCTAATCCAAAAATCGATAACACAACTCCTGCATAATCTGCACCCTTCTTTGCATCTGGGTCTCTTGTCTCGGGTACAAATTTAATAATTCCAAAAATCACGATAAGGGTGATTGGAATATTGATGAGAAATGCCCAACGCCATGTGGAAACCGTTGTCAACCATCCACCAACCACGGGGCCAACAGCGGCCATTCCCCCAATAGTTGATCCCCATATTGCGAAAGCGATTCCACGTTCTTTTCCAAAGAAAAGTGCATTCACGGTCGACAGCGTTGAAGGCAAAACCATTGCGCCACCGAGTCCTTGAAGAAAACGCGCGCCAATCAACATGGATCCACTTGTCGCCATACTTGCAAGGACGCTCGCTACACCAAAAACAATGACACCAATCAATAAAAGTCTGCGACGACCCGATAAGTCTCCCAACCTTCCGACCGTAATGAGTAGCGCTGCAAAAACAAGAGAGTAAATGGAATTTACCCATTCGGCATCAGATGCGCTGAGCGCCAAGTCGCGAATCATGGATGGAATAGCCACATTGACCACCGTCGCATCCATAATGATGAGCGAAACGGCCAAAGCAATAAATGGCATAGCTTTCCAACGTAATGGGTGTCCATCTTGAGTTGTCATGTGGCAATTCTAGGTAGGCAAACTATGAGAAACTGGCCCTCATGATTTCGACACAGAGCCTTGAACTACGCGCCGGAGCGCGCCTTTTGGTCTCTGGGGTCACTGTAAGAATCAACCACGGTGACCGAATTGGATTTGTTGGTAGAAACGGTGCCGGAAAAAGCACACTTGCCAAGGTTCTAGCGGGAGAAACCATGCCTGCAGGTGGTCAAGTGCTTCGAAGTGGCGGAATCGGTTACCTTCCACAAGATCCACGAACAGGTGATGAAGCTGGAACAGTCGTTGAACGAATTCTTTCGGTGCGAGGGCTAGACCTCATTGTTGAGCGAATGCGTCAAGCAGAGCAAGCAATGGCCACTGCTCAAGGCGAAGAGCTCGAAGCGGTAATGAATCGCTACACCCGCGCAGATAATGAATTCAGCGCAGCTGGTGGTTACAGCGCAACTGCAGAAGCCGAAGCGATTGCAACAAGTTTGGGAATCGCCGAGCGACTCTTTGATGAACCACTTGATTCGCTCAGTGGTGGACAGCGTCGCCGCGTTGAGTTAGCACGAATTCTTTTTAGTGGCGCCGAGACGCTCTTGCTTGACGAACCTACAAACCACTTAGATGCGGATTCAGTAATTTGGCTGCGCGATTACCTCACTAAGTATTCTGGTGGCCTTGTCATTATTAGCCACGATGTTAATTTGATTGAGACTGTTGTCAATAAAGTTTTCTACCTTGATGCCAATCGAAATGTTATTGACGTATACAACATGGGTTGGAAAAAGTATCTTCAACAGCGCGAAGCCGATGAACACCGCAGAAAGATTGACCGCGCTAACGCCGAAAAGAAAGCTGCCATCCTCGAAAAGCAAGCGGAGAAGTTGCGCGCTAAAGCCACTAAAGCCAAAGCCGCCCAAGGAATGTTCCGCCGTGCAGAGCGCCTTTTGTCTGATCTTGAAGATGTTCGCAAGAGTGATCGCGTTGCCAAACTTCGCTTCCCAACTCCTGCGCCATGCGGCAAGACCCCGCTTACCGCAACAGGTTTAAGTAAGTCTTACGGATCACTCGAAGTCTTCACCGATGTGGATTTAGCAATCGATAAGGGATCTCGTGTTGTGATTCTTGGTCTCAATGGAGCAGGCAAGACCACTTTGCTTCGTATGCTCGCCGGAGATCTCGAGCCTGACACTGGCGAAGTTGTCCCTGGCCATGGTCTAAAAATCGGCTACTACACCCAGGAGCATGAATCCCTCGATTTCAATCGCACCGTCTTGGAAAACATGAAGAGCGCTCATGCGAACATTCTTGAGCCGGAAGCCAGAAATGTTCTTGGTTCTTTCCTCTTTACCGGCGATGACGTGCATAAACCTGTCAACGTTCTCAGCGGTGGCGAGCGCACCAGACTTGCACTTGCCGTCTTGGTAGTGAGCGCTGCAAATGTTCTGTTGCTCGATGAGCCAACAAACAACTTAGATCCAGCATCTCGTCATGAAATTCTTGGCGCCCTTGGTGAATTCCAAGGCTCAGTCATTTTGGTATCTCACGATGAAGGCGCCGTCGCAGCGCTACGTCCCGATCGCGTGCTTTTGCTACCTGATGGCGATGAAGATTTATGGAATGAGACCTACCTCGATCTCATCGCAATCGAGTAATTTACTTTCATGAAAGATGGCCTACGCGCACATGCGCCGCTGCTTGATTCTTATCTGACTTACCTCGAGCAAAATAAATTCCCTTTTACAATTCCAGGACACAAACAAAATGCCTCTCATCTTGATGAAGGTTTAGGGCTGGTTGTTGACTCAGATGTCCCTCTGTACGGTGGTCTTGATGAAATCAAATTGACCAAAGGCGTTCTAGATCAAGCGCAATCATTGGCAGCCAAATTATGGTCTGCAGATTGGGCACGTTTTTCTACTGGTGGATCAACACATGCAAACCAAGCGCTCGTTCTTGCCCTTGGAAAGCCTGGAGATAAAGTTGCAATAAGCAGAACTTCACATCGCTCTCTGCTATCTGCCTTAGTGTTGGCAGGACTTGAACCACTATGGCTCTATCCAGAGATTGATCCCTCCACTGGCGTCCCTATAGGAATTCCTGTTTCAGAATTACAGCGAGTCCTTGTTCATAATCCAATCGCCCTTTTACTTACAGAGCCTGGATACCTAGGAACTATTTCAGACTTGCCCGCTTTAATTACTGTGGCACATGCGAAAAACATTCCAGTCATTATTGATGCCGCATGGGGTGGTCACTTTGGTTTCCACCCTGCGATGCCACAACATGCGCTTCAGCTTGGAGCTGACGCATTCGTCACCAGCATTCACAAAGCTTTACCTGGATACAGCGCTTCGGCGCTAGCTGTGGCCACCAACGATCGACTCGATCCAGTAAGACTCGATCAAACATTTGAAACAACACATACAACTTCCCCTGCTGGTGCACCTTTAGCATCCATTGATGGAGTTCGCGCATTACTTGAAGTCCGTGGCGAAGAATTAATAGGCACACTTTTGGAAGGTATAGAGAACTTCCGTACCCAGATGGTTTCCGAATTTGGCAGTCAAATTCTCTTGCACTCTTCCGATTTCGCTGCACAACGCTTTGATCCTACGAAAATCGTTCTACGTCTTAACACTATTGGCGCCGACGGAATTGTGATCGAGAAAGAACTCATCGCTCTTGGCCTGCCTGTTGAATTAGCCGATCGAGACACCATTGTTCTCATCGCGACCATTACAGATACAGATGAAAGTTTTTCGGCCCTTCTCGCCTCACTCATTCCTCTACTTCGAAAGAACAGCGGAGCGCCAAGACCAAGTGCAACATCCCTGAGCTGGAAGGTCGCACCAACTATTGAAATGTCTATGAGGGATGCCTACTTCGCGCAAAGTTGTGTCGTGGATTCCACTGACGTAGTTGGTCGCATCAGCGCTGATCTGATCGCACCTTATCCCCCAGGCGTCGCGGTCGTCGCACCCGGTGAAGTCATTACACAGGAAATCCTAAATGGATTGCTCTCGGCCAAGGCCGATGGCATCCGTATCGCTTATGCCAGCGATCCAACTTTGAAAACTTTTCGAGTGACTTCTTAAGCTGGTCTAAAAGCCTCATTCGCAACAGTCTCTGCATGTTTAATCATGATGTGCCGTGTCACTGTGTATTCAGATAATGATTCCTGGCTCATATCTTTTCCGAAGCCAGAACCCTTTACCCCTCCGTGAGGAGCCTCGGATGCAATTGGCAAGTGATCATTTATCCAGGTGACTCCGACCTCAAGTTGATGACTGACGCGAAGTGCGCGTGCTACATCCGTTGTCCAAATGGATGAAGCCAACCCGAATGCACTGTCATTTGCATGTTCAATTCCGGATGCCTCTCCATCGAAAGGAAGTACCGCTAGTACTGGTCCGAAGACTTCGCCTTGGACAATTTCACTCTTTTGATCCATGCCCACCAAAACAGTCGGTGGATAGTAAGCACCTGGTCCATCAGGAATATATCCGCCAAGCTCTATCTTCGCCCCAGCATCAACGGCTCGCGTGACAAAACCATGAACACGATCGCGATGATCAGCAGAAATCAAAGGTCCAATATCTGTGGAACGATCCAAAGGATCTCCCCACTTTACTTTTGCTCCCGTTGCAACAAGGGCATCGACCGCATCTGCATACTTAGAGCGCTCTACGTAAATGCGGGTGGCAGCCGTGCAATCTTGACCAGTGTTATACGTAGAACCCATAACAAGTGCTTGTGCCATCGCAGAGATATCCGCATCTGCAAACACAATTGCTGGCGCCTTTCCACCAAGTTCAAGGTGCACACGTTTTGTTCCTTTAGCCGCTTCACGCATGATGAATTCACCTGTTGAGGCAGATCCGGTAAGCGAAATCATATTTACATCATTATTTGTCACGAGAGCACTTCCGACCTCTGCGCCTCCTGTTATCACATTGAAAACTCCGGCAGGCATTCCTGCCTCCATCGCAAGTTCAGCGAGGCGCAATGAAGTTTGTGGAGTTGCAGGCGCTGGTTTCAAAACAACAGTGTTTCCAGCTGCCAGGGCTGGACCCATCTTCCAGATTGCCATAATCAATGGGAAATTCCATGGGGCAATACTTGCGACGACTCCAATCGGTCTGCGAATGAGCATCGATGTGTAGCCGGTACTCAATACTCCCGCGCCCGTCCCATCAAGAGATCTGGCAGCACCTGCAAAGAAACGTAAATTATCAACTGCGAAAGGAATCTCGCCTTCGAAAAAAGTTGCATACGGTTTTCCGCTATCACTCACTTCCATGTTGGTGAGTTCGCCACCATGCGTCTCAATGAGATCAGCTAATCGGAGCAATATTCGTGAGCGCTCTCCTGGCGTCTTTGCTGACCAGGATGGAAATGCATTACGGGCCGCCGCGACACACTCCTGTGATTCTTGAACTGATCCTTCAGCAACTTCGGCAACCGCCAGCCCTGTAGCAGGGTTAATCAAGGTTCGGCGCGGACCTTTGCCGTCACGCGTAATTCCAGAGATATGAAGTCCAGATATTGTGCTCATAGGTTTCTTTCCATTCTCTGAAGTATCAACTGTTGAATCCCACACCCATACGATCTAGAAGTCCAAGCCATGGACCACGTTTCCCATCTATGTCTTCACGAGCTAACGCTGAACGAGTTTTTGAGACCAAGAGTGCTCGAATTGGTTCTGGCGGAAATGGAACCGGCTTGCGTTTTACAAGTGTGAGTTGTGTGAGTTCACTTTCCCGATTTGCTATGAAATCGAGCGCGACTCTGGCCCCAAAACGTGAAGAGGTAACACCAAGCCCTGTATACCCAAATGCATAAGCCACTCTGCCACCATATGCACGCCCTATCACAGGAGTAAATCGTGAGGTCGTATCAATCATCCCTGCCCATTTATGTGTGAAATTCAAACCTTCTAGCTGGGGGAAAGTTTCAAAGAAATGTTCAGAGAGCAACTGGTGTGAGGGCGCGAATTGTTCTTGCGAAATATTGCGATTGCTCCCCTTGTAATAGATTGCGTCATACCCACCCCAAAGTATTCTGTTGTCAGGGGTGCGTCGATAATAATGAAATTGATTCCCAGCATCCGTGACGCCTTGGTTTTGCTGCCACCCGATAGATTCTAATTGGGCATGACTCAATTGTTCAGTGACGAGAACATGGTCAAAGACCGGTATCGCCATATTACGCATGCGCCGAAGAAGTGGGCGAAAAGCGTTAGTAGCCAAGATGACCTTACTCGCATGAAGATTTGCAAGTTGTGTACGAACAGTCATCCCTGCACCGTTACTTACTAAACCCATTGCTTGTGTCATCTCATGGATTCGAACGCCCCGGGCAAGAGCTGATGCACGAAGGCCCCAAGCAAGTTTTGCAGGATCTAAAATCCCACTACCGTCATGGATTCGAAGTGAAGCTAAGTACGTAGGTGAGTCAATATCTTTACGAGTTTCGGCGCTGTCAAGAAATTCAACTTTCTCCCCGTATTCACGAAGCTGCTTAAAGCTTGCTTCGAGTTCGGCCACGTGATGTGGGCGAAGTGCCATCACGCTCTTGCCACAGAAGTTTTGATCGGCATTGATCTTTTCGTTTCCTAAAAACTCAAAAATCTCTTTAACATTTTCTCTACCAAGACGCAGGAGGGTATGAATTTCTTTGGGCCACAGAGAAAGCCCATGAGATAAACCGTGCGTCAAGGATTCGGAGAAAAAACCACCGTTGCGTCCCGACGCCCCGAAGGCAATTTGCTGGGCTTCAAGAATGACAACATCTAAAGAAGGATTCTCAATTTTTGCTTCGATTGCAGCCCAAAGTCCCGTCAGACCTCCACCAACAATCGCTAAATCGCATGTCGCATCAGTCGTTAGCGCTGGCAGATGGTCAGATGCTTGGGTATTGCCGGTCCAAAAGGGAGTCGCTACCGCATCTTTTAAGGCGAGCGATGCAGGTGTAAATATCTTCATTTACAAGGCGCTCCGGCGTGCATCTCGTGGAAGAACAATTGCTTTGAGCGGATCCCATGTCAGATTCACCATGGCACCGCGTTGTGCGGTTGTTGCCCCTGGCTGTGACATCAAAATAGGTGCACTCCGACCTTCGATTCCTAATACAAGTGTGGAAGCGCCTCCATAAAACTGAACATCCTGCACAAGTGTGGGAATCGAATGTTCTCCTGAAACGGCTACACGTAAATCTTCTGGGCGAATCAGTAAGTGAGCTTCCCCCGAAATATCTTTTCCATATCGATTGCCAGGAAGAATTCCTAAACTCGCGTGCTTAATGCCTTCGGCAACGACTACCCCGTCAAAGAAATTACTCTCGCCGATAAAGTCACCGACATATGCAGTTGATGGGCGTTGGTAAAGATCAACCGGAGAATCAACTTGGCCGACAGTTCCTTCAACCATGACGGCAATTCGATCCGCCATAGACATCGCTTCTTCCTGGTCATGAGTTACGACCACGAAAGTGATTCCTACTTCCAACTGCAATCGTTTAAGTTCTAATTGCATTTCAGAGCGTACTTTTCGATCAAGCGCCGAAAGGGGTTCATCGAGTAACAAGAGTTTTGGTCGCTTCACAATTGCTCGAGCAAGCGCAACGCGTTGGCGCTGCCCTCCAGAAAGTTGACTTGGGCGTGCTTTCACTTTGTCTTGTAATCCAACGGTTTTAAGAACTTCTTCAACTCGCTCCTTGATTTGTGCCTTCGGAAGCTTCTCTCGTTCAAGACCGTAAGCCACATTTTGGCCAACGTTCATATGCGGAAAGAGGGCATAACTCTGGAACATCAAATTGATAGGTCGTTTGTTTGCAGGAAGAGAAATGAGATCTACGCCAGCCAAAGTGACACTACCTTCCAGCGGTGTTTCAAAACCAGCGAGAATGCGCAGCAAGGTTGTTTTGCCGCAACCTGATGGGCCAAGTAAGGCGAAGAATTCGTTCTCGCGAATCTCAAGACTCACGTTATCAAGTGCTCGAACAGAGCCGTAGTCATGCGTGAGATTCTTGATCTCAATCAGATTCTTGGACTCGGTTGTCATTCATCCTCCGTGGGTCGGGTCATTCTTTGAGCAATAATGACGGCAGTAAAACTAACGAGCATGAGTAACGTTGCTAATGCATTGATTTCGGGGGTAACACCAAAACGAACCATTGAATAAATGACGATAGGCAACGTCGGCGTAGTCGGTCCATTTGTGAAAAAAGCAATCACAAATTCGTCTAAAGAAAGAGTAAATGCGAGAAGCGCGCCGGCCAAAATGGCTGGGGCAAGGGATGGCACGGTAATTCGAAGGAATGTTGATGTTCGTGTGGCCCCAAGATCCATAGAAGCCTCGCGCAAATATTTGTCGGTGTGTGCCAGTCGAGCTTTTACGACTGCAGTAACAAAGGCCATGCTAAAAACAACATGGGCCAGTAAGACTGAATAAAGACCTAGCGACACTGAAAGCAATGCATATAGTGCAAGTAATCCGATACCTAAAACAATGTCGGGGACAATTGCTGGAGCAAGTGCGAAGGCATTAAGAAAAGAAGACTTCGTATATCGATGCAAACCAACAGCCAAGAGAGTTCCTAAAACACTTGAAAGAATTGTTGAACCCGTGGCGACAATGAGAGTGTTAATCAAACCGTGAATCACCCGGCTGTCGTGCATCAAAACGGAATACCACCTAAACGAAAAACCCTTGAGAATAAATGGAGAATGAGATCCATTAAAAGACATCGCCATGAGTGCAAAGATTGGAATGTAAAGAAATGCAAATGTCCCAAAGAGTATGACCTTCAGCGGACGAATCTTCCTTAATGTTTTATTCACTGGCATCACTTGAGAATCTTTTCTCCACTGCGTTTTGAAGCATGAAGAAGATAAAGACCAGCGCGATAACCGAAAGCGCAAGTACGGAACCAAATGGCCAATCGCGAGCCTTTAAGAATTGGTCACGTATGAGATTTCCGACCATGACTGTCTTTCCGCCGCCAAGAAGTTCTGGCACGATGAAATTTCCTAGGCTGGGGATAAACACAAAAATCGAACCCGCAATAAGTCCTGATGCAGTAAGTGGCAAAGTTAACGAAAAGAATGCTCGAGCTTTCGTGGCTCCGAGATTGGCAGCGGCTTCACCAAGTTGAGGATCCAGCCTTTCAATTGATGCATACAGAGGCAAAATCATGAGAGGCAGATATCCGTACAGGAGTCCTACAACAACTGCGCTCTGGGTATAAAGTAGATCAAGCGGAGTGTGAATAATGTTGAATTTCATTAGTGCGTGATTGAGTAAACCTTCACGATTGAGCAACATAATCCAGGAATATGTACGGATGAGGAAGTTTGTCCAAAAAGGCATAACCACTAAGACGAGTGCTATAGAACGCCACTTGGTTGGTAGTTTCGCGATTGCATACGCGGTGGGATATCCAATCGCAATTGCAAGGACAGTTGTAATTCCGGCAATCTTCAATGAATCGGTGAGCACCCCTAAGTAGACAGGGTCTAGCGCTCGTGTGAAATTCTCAGTTGTCGCCTTGTACACAATGCCGCCAAAGCGGCCTCGTTGAAAAATTGAATAGATGGCAACCAATGTGATGGGCGTTGCCATGAAAATCGTTATAAATAGAAAGCCTGGGCCTTGTAAAACCATTCGCTCGAGTAAGTCGCGACGCTTTTCAGAATCACGACTTACTCGAGTACGAATGGGAGAAGTCACTTAGAAGAGGTGACCTCTGTAGCAATCTTTGTATACATTGGGCCTGATGAACCTAGATCAAGCAAGTTTTCTTGCTTAAGTAGGTCTGCAGGGGTCATCAACATATTTGGATAGGTCTCGCCGAGTTTGGCGGCGGTGAGATCCATCGCAGCCTTATCTGGAGTCTTGTACAGCACATTTGAGATTACCCATGAATTAACTGTTGGATCCAAAATGTAGTTAATCAGAGCATGTGCTGCCTCTTTGTTCTTTGAAGTCTTCAAGATAACCATGGTGTCTACCCAAAGGTCGCTGCCTTCTTTTGGAATCACAAACTTGATGTTCTTGTTATCAGTGATTCCGTAGTTGCACCATCCATCCCAGGCTTCAACCATTGCGGCTTCACCAGAGACAAGTCGTGTGTAGAAAGTGGTGTCATCGTAAGCAAGAAGAGTCTTCTTGGTAGCAACAAGCTGTGCTTTTACCTTATCCATCTCAGTGGCATCGGTTGTGTTGGCTGAATATCCCAAAAGTTTCTGTGCTGGAAGCATCAACCAACGCTCTGTTGCAAGCATTGTTGTCTTGCCTTTGAGTTTGGCCACAGGATTAAGAAGATCATTCCAACTCGTTGGATCAAAGCCGGTCAAATCCTTGCGATAACAAATACCCGTTGTTCCCCATGTGTAGGGAACTGAATATTTGTTGCCCATGTCATAAGGAAGTTTTGATGCCTCTGGATATAGATTCTTCAAATTTGGAATGAGAGCCGCATCGATTGGCTCCAATAGACCTTGTGCAGCAAGAGCTTGCGCATATTGACCCGAAACAAAAGCAACATCAATTCCCGAGTCTGCACCGGATGTTAGTTTTGCCATGATTTCTTCATTTGTTGCATGGTTCGTGATGGTCATTTTCGGACCAACAGCCGCTTCAAATTTCGCAGCTAAATCTGGTGGGTTATAGGCCGCCCAGTTGGAAACCACGAGTGATTGCTTTGTTAAATCAGCTTTTGGATCGAGTGCACCTGAAGCACCTGTTGAGGAGTTGGAACACGCGCTTACGAGCAAGACAATGCCCGCCGCAATAGAACTAATTGTCAGTTTTCTTCCATGTGTGCCGAGAAAGCTTTGCATCTATTCCTCCGTATCTAGACCAGCCAAAGACCTGGACTCACCCGCGGGTCCGTTGACTCGAGGTTTGGTGAATTCTGACCCCAGATTCAGTTTTTTGCAAGGGAAATCTCACTTAAAAACAAGGTATTTTCCAATAATCTGAATTGCGATTCAATCTTCCAAAATCTTACTTTCTGGGGTACTTTATAAACCAAATCAGGTAAACCTCAATTTTGAGCGTAAGAGAGGGCGATTGTGTCCAGTCCGAGCAAGGAACGACGTGATCGATTGCTCCTCGCTGCCCAGCGAGCAATGGCTGAGCATGGGACTGCTGTGCGCCTGAATCAAGTGGCAGATGAGGCTGGACTCACTTCGGGAGCAATTCTTTATCACTACCCAGATCTTCAAGATCTATTGGTAGATGCAACCCGCGCTGTTTCAGAAAGATTCTACGAGGAACGAGTCCACGCTATTGAAGGAATCGAAGATCCTGCCGAACGATTGATACGTACCATCGTGAGCGGTGTGCCACTCGATAACGAAGATGTCGGCGTGAAACTTCTTTGCGCTTTAGGAGGCGCAGCTTCACGTCATACCATGTACGCAATTTTGCTTACATCTTTATATGACCGGCAAGTGAGTCTTTATCAGTCCATTCTGGAGACCGGACATGCGCTCTCAGTATTTTCATTGCAATCGCCCTCACTAGACATCGCAAGAAATTTGGTGGCTCTAGAGGATGCATATGGATATCGCATTATGGCTGGACATCCCACTTTGACTTATGACGCTGCTGTTGAACTTATACTTGAATTTGCACGATTAGCTACTGGGCACACCCTCACACTCGAACGCTCCAAGGAGAAATCATGACTAGCCAACAACTCACCGTTCTCTTTATGCCCGAATCTGCATATGGACCAACAAATCAATGCATTGGCTTAGGTAATGAATTACTCAAACGGGGTCATCGCGTTGTGTTTGCAGCCGAGGCATCTTGGAAAGGGAAGCTCATTGGTTTTGGATTTGAAGAAGATCTCGTGAACTTAGCTCCACCATCAGATGCTTCAGATAATGAAGATCAAGACGCGGGACAATTCTGGAAAGATTTCATACGAGATACCTCCCCTGAATTTCGCAAGCCAACGATTGATCAGTTAGAGAGTTTCATTAAACCCACTTGGCAAGCACTGATTGATGGTGCGATGTACTGCGAACCACAGTTGCGCGAAATTATTGCCCGCGTGAAGCCAGATGTGATTGTTGAAGATAACGTCCTCACCTTTCCGGCTTTACTGACATCAGGCGCTCCATTTGTGCGAATTGTTTCGTGCAATCCGTTAGAGATGAAGGGTCCAGGTGTGGCACCTACTTTCTCCGGACTTCCTTGTGATGATCAGAGTCAATGGCAAGAATTCAATAACCGATACGAATCAACTCATAGAGAGATGTGGGAACGCTTCAACGCGTGGGTTGTTGCACAAGGTGCGCCAGCCCTACCCGACTTAGAATTCATCCACACGTCCGAGCATGCGAATATGTATGTGTATCCGCAAGAAATTGATTACACCGATCAACGCGCGCTGGATTCCACATGGCACCGCATGGATTCAAGTGTTAGAGATACCGATGGAGAATTCATTTTGCCTGAGTCGATGAAGAATCGGCCAGAAGGTAGCGCACTGATCTACCTCTCCTTGGGTTCCCTCGGAAGTGCAGATGTTGACCTCATGCGACGCCTAGTTTCAATCCTCGGTAAAACTCAACATCGTTTTATTGTGAGTAAAGGGCCTCAACATTCTGAGTATGAGCTTGCCGAGAATATGTACGGCGCCGAATTCTTGCCACAAATAAAGATTGTTCCACAGGTGGATCTCGTCATCACGCATGGTGGAAACAACACAGTGACAGAAGCTCTTCACTTTGGAAAGCCCATGATTGTGTTGCCACTATTTTGGGATCAATACGACAATGCCCAACGAATAGATGAGACTGGGTTTGGCGTACGACTAGCTACCTACGATTTCACGGATGAAGAAATTGTGAGCGCCATCGATCGGCTCCTCAATGATCAAAAGTTGCAGGATCTTCTTGGGGAAACAAAAGCTCGGATTCAGGGAAATAGCGGAATTAAAGTCGGTGCGGACGTCATCGAAAATGTGGCCCGTAAATACCGAGAAAACTCCTAAACTCCTACACATGACCAATCAGGATTGGGAAATCGCACTTACTCAAGCGAACCCAACTGATTTATTGCCCCAACGCGTTGGAGCGATTCCGTATTCCATACAAGCACCGCTCACGCTCATCGATTCTTTGCCGATCGCCAGCGATAGTCGAATTTGCATTGTTGTCGATAGTTCTGGCAAGTATTTCTCACTACCGCTGCTCCTACGAAATGGGAGAGTAAAAAGAGCCGAACCTGGTGAAGGACTTGCTCAAGCAATCTCAGACTTCCCGATTGGAATTCACTACCTCGGGAATTTCACTCTTTCGGTAAAAAATCAAAAGAACGTATCTGGTGAAAGATCAATGGGAGTTGATCAAACTGAAGAATCCATCGTCGTTGGTGAGGAGATCGTTGTTAAGTACTTCTCCCAGGTTACTGACAGCACCTTTACTTCATTGCCCAAGATCGAAGCGCTAGATAATGCCCACTTGCCTTTCATTCCGAAATCTTTTCTAAATCTTGAATGGAGAGATTCTGGGTCACATTTTCTCTTGGCGCAGGCCAGCGCTTACATTCCTGGTGCTGTGGATGGTTGGACTTGGGCGATTCAAGATGTTCAAGAGTTTCTTGATGGTCATCAAACGCTTGATCAAGCAGCTCAATGCGGAGTCGTCTTGGGTGAGATTTTGGCTGGCATGCATTTGGCATTCACTGCGTGCTCATCCAGTATCGCCACGGATTTTGATGTAGCCCAATGGGTCGAATTATCCTTAAGAGATCTAGATCTTGCAGGTTCTGATCACAATGAAACTATTAACCTCTACCGGTCCAAGATTGAATCAATCCTTGCCAGCGCCCACCTTGATTCACCACAAAGGCTCTCTTTCACACACGGCGATCTCCATGTCGGACAATTCTTGCGAACTCCCGAAGGTAAATATTTCGTCATTGATTTTGACGGAAATCCAGTAGCTGACCCTTCAGAAGCTCCCAATCGCCAACCACTCTTGCAAGATCTTTCCTCGCTTATTCAATCCATCGATCACGTGGCTCGAGTGGTTGATAAACGTCGAAATTATTCTCGAGCGCAAGATCTCCAGAAGTGGATTACAAGCACGCAGCGACTCTTGATGAGTACCTACAAAGGGCTATGCGATCAAGATGTCGATTCTCAACTCATGAAGATTTTCCAAATTCAACAAGAGTGCCGTGAATTCATTTACGCGCAGAAACATTTACCCGTGTGGCGTTATGTTCCAGAGGCCGCCATGGCAGCCCTCATGAAGGAGAATGAGTGAATGGATGCTCAATTATTTTATGTAGACCTCGAGGCGAAACCTTCTGTTTTGCAAAGCCTTGCGTCAACCCTTGAAGGTGAAAATCCCTGGGATGCCGAAAATCTGACTAGGGCAAATAACTACCTCTTCTTGGGTATGGGTTCCTCTCACTACGCATCTTCAATTACAGCCGCTCAACTTCGCTCGCTTGGTATTCATGCAACCGCCGAACTCGCCAGCAATCCTCTACTGCCGAAATTAGACGAAAATACCGTCATCATTGCAACTTCGGCCAGTGGTAAATCTGAGGAAACCAATTTGGTTATAGAAGCTTTAACTTCCAAGCATCGGGTAATTGCACTTACGAATGACTCTGCCTCCCCACTGGCAACAATGGCGGCAAGTTCGGTACTCATGAATGCTGGAGTTGAAGAAGGTGGAGTTGTTTGTCGTACCTATACGCACACACTTGCTCTCCAGCGCGTTCTAGTAAATTCAGTCGATGGAAATAACCAAACATTGACTCCTGTGTTGAACAAATCGGTCGAAGCCATGAGCTTTCTACTTCAAACCATGGAGAAATGGTTGCCTCGCTTTCGCGAAACGATTGTGAGTCCCCAAGGATCATATTTTGTTGCCCCTTCAGAGCGCATGTGTAATGCCCAGCAATCTGCACTTATGTTGCGGGAGGGACCACGAAAGCAAGCAGTTGGTTGCGAAAGCGGGGACTGGTCACACGTAGATGTCTACTTAACTAAAACAATTGACTATCGAATGGCCCTTTTTGCAGGTTCCCGATGGGAATCCAACCTTATGAAATGGTGCACTGAACGAGCTTCAACGGTTGTGGCAATCGGGGCAGATATTGCAGGAGCCACGTACGCACTTAGGTATCCGCATGATGATGAACCCGCCGTCCGCTATTTCACTGAATCATTTATCGGTGAATTACTTGCTGCCGACTGCTGGCGAAACCCAGAATAAAGAAGTGCTACTCGACGGCCTCTGAGAATTGGCTGGCATACAGATCGAAATAGAAACCTTTCTTAGCCATTAACTGTGCATGGCTTCCTTGTTCGATGAGGGCGCCCTTATCCATAACCAAGATCGTGTCGGCATCGCGAATTGTTGAAAGTCGATGTGCGATTACAAAACTTGTACGTCCCGTCCTAAGTTTGGACATCGCCTGCTGTACCAAAACTTCGGTGCGAGTATCAACCGAACTTGTTGCCTCATCCAGAATCAAGATTGCAGGATCTGCCATAAATGCTCTGGCAATAGTGAGCAACTGTCGTTCACCATTAGAAACCGTTGAATTATCATCTGTCAGCATTGAGTCATAACCCTTGGGTAGAGACCGCAAGAAGTGATCGATGTTCGCTGCTTTTGCCGCCTCTACGACATGTTCGTGTAAGGGGTCCAAACTTCCAAAGGCAATGTTCTCGCTCATGGTGCCTGTAAATAACCATGTATCTTGCAAAACCATTCCAAACTGACGACGTAGATCATCGCGAGTAAGAGTCCGAATATCAATTCCATCTAGGAATATCGTTCCCGAATCAATTTCGTAAAAACGCATAATCAGATTTACAAGGGTTGTTTTGCCAGCGCCCGTTGGTCCCACAATCGCAACAGTCTCACCCGGTTTTACACTGAGGTTAAAATTCTCAATCAGAGGTTGATCAGGTGAATATTTGAAGCAGACATTCTCAAAGCGAATCTCACCAATTGCCCGATCGATTGAAACTGCATCTATTGGGTCAGCCGACTCTTCTTGGGCTTCGAGTAATTCGAAGAGTCGTTCAGTTGAGGCAACGCCTGACTGGATCGTGTTCATGAGACCAGCAATTTGCGCCAAAGGCATACCGAATTGACGAGAGTATTGAATAAATGCCTGTACATCTCCTAAGGACATGCTTCCCGTAGCAACGCGGTAGCCGCCCAGAACTGCAATAGCTACGTAGATTAAATTGGAAATAAGGGCAGTGGCAGGTTGGATTAAGCCAGATACAAACTGTGCCTTGAAGCTTGATTCATAGAGATTGCCGTTTAAGGTTTCAAAATCCTTAATTGCCTGCTCGCGCCTGCCAAACACTTTTACAAGAGCGTGACCTGTATGCATTTCTTCAACATGGCCGTTGAGTTTTCCAGTCCAATCCCACTGCGCAATAAATTGTTTCTGTGAGTACTTCGCAATTCGTATCGAAACGAACATGCTCAAAGGAATAGCGATAAGAGAAACGAGCGCAAGTTCGGGGCTGATCCATACCATCATCGCCAGAACTGACAGAACGGTCAAAACGGAGTTGAGGATTTGCGAAAGTCCCTGTTGTAGAGAGTTAGAAATATTGTCAATGTCGTTCGTTACGCGGCTAAGCAGATCTCCGCGAGATTGAGTATCGAAGTAACTCAGGGGTAAGCGGCCAATCTTCTCTTCAGCCAATCGACGAAGGCGATAAACAGTGCGTTGTGTAACGCCAGCCATCAAATAGCCCTGAATCCACATAAAGAGTGAGGAGACTACGTAGAGCGCAATCGCTAGATAAAGCAGGAGCGCCACAGCATGAAAATCAATTCCCTGCCCTGGTATGACATCACTCTTATTCAACATGTCCGCTAATCGGTTTTCACCTTTTGCTCGCATGCCTGCAATGGCATCGGCCTTGCTTATCCCTGCAGGCATGCGCCTTCCAAGGAAACCGTAGAAGACGTAGTTCGTTGCTCGACCAAGAATCTTTGGGCCAAAAGAACCAATGATGACGCTGGTGGTGATGAGCGAGAGAACCAGAGCGAGCGTCTTTCGTTCTGGATGCAATTCCTTCAAGAGTTTGCGAAGTGATCCTTTGAAATCCTTTGATTTTGCAGGAGGTGCACCCATCATCGCGCCCATCGGGCCGCGAGCCATCGGACGTTGTCCGCTCATGCGGCCTCCTCCGGACTCAATTGTGAGAGCACAATTTCTTTATACGTTTCGCAAGAAGTCATGAGCTCGTGGTGCTTGCCAATGCCAACGATCTTTCCCGCATCCAAAACGATGATCTGATCTGCACCCAGAATTGTGCTGACACGTTGGGCAACGATGATCACCGTTGCCTCACTTGATTTGCGGGCAAGAGCAGCTCTTAGGTTTGTATCCGTCGTGTAATCCAACGCAGAAAAACTGTCATCCAAAATGTAAAGCCTTGGATTCTTGACGATTGCACGTGCAATAGATAAACGCTGACGCTGTCCCCCAGAAAAGTTGGTCCCTCCTTGGGCAACTCTTGCTTCAAGTCTTTCAGGAAGTTCGCTCACAAAATCTGTCGCTTGTGCAATTTCCAGCGCTGCCCACAATTGTTCGTCAGTTGCGTGAGAATCTCCGTATCGAAGGTTCTCTGAAATGGTTCCACCAAATAAGAAGGATCTTTGAGGAACAAGTCCTATGTCAGACCAAATAGCTTCGAGCGATTGCTCTTGAACGTTGAGTCCATCTAGTAATACTTCACCTGATGTGACATCGATAAATCGTGGAACCAAATTCAATAAGGTGCTCTTTCCGCTACCCGTACTTCCCACAATTGCCGTAACTTTCCCTGGTTCTGCAGTGAAAGAAATATCAGAGAGCACTGGATGCTCAGCCCCTGGGTAGCGAAATTCGACCTCTCTAAATTCAAGAATTCCTGTGCGAGTCTGCGGAGATTTTGGCGTCAAAGTGTCGACAACGGAAGAAGGCGTATCTAGTACTTCCTTGATTCTCTCAGCACTGGCTGCTGCACGAGGAATCATCAGCGACATCATCACCGCCATCATGACGGAACCTAGAATTTGCATGATGTATGCCAAGAATGCGGTGAGGTTACCGATCGGCATTTCTCCGGTATCGACTAACTTCCCGCCAAACCAAATAACAGCGACGCTGGACAAGTTGAGAATCATCATCAGTACTGGAAACATCACTGCAAAAGTACGCGTGACCCCAAGAGTGGTCTGCATCAAGTCATCGCTAGTTTCAGCAAAACGTGCTTCTTCGAAACGAGTCTTGACGAATGCTCGGATAACTCGCACGCCACTAATTTGTTCGCGCAATACCAAGTTAATTCTGTCGATCTTCTCTTGCATCACCCGAAAGAGAGGAACAATCCGTCGCAGCAGAGTCCAAATCAAAAGTCCCATGATTGGTACGGCAATGAGCAGCAAACCTGAAAGTTTCACGTTTGTTCGAAGCGCCATAATTACTGCGCCAATGCCGGTAATCGGAGCACCCAGCATCATTGTTAGACCCATGAATAAAACCATTTGAACTTGCTGCACATCATTGGTGTTACGAGTAATCAAAGATGGTGCACCAAATTGATTGAGTTCGCGAGCAGAAAAACCTTCTACTGAAGAAAAGACAGCCCCACGTAAATCGCGACCAAATGCCATGGATACCCGTGAACTCAAGAAAGCTAGTAGTACCGAGGCCCCCATAATCAATGCCGAAGCAGCCAACATAATGGCGCCGATCTTCCAGATATATCCGATGTCGCCCTTTGATACTCCGTTGTTAATTAGGTCGGCGTTAAGTGTTGGCAAGTAAAGGTTGGTAATTGATTGAACAAGAAGCAAGGCAAGAACGATTGCAACGTTCCTGCGATAAGGGCGCAGATAGGTCTTTAATACCGCGATAAGCACTGATGTGACTCCTAATTTCTTACCGATAGCCTACTGCGAAGCGACGAACGCTTTCACGCACTTTTCGATGTCATCACTGGAGTGAGAGGCAGATAACTGCACCCGTATACGGGCTTTCCCCTGAGGGACGACTGGATAACTAAATGCGGTGACAAAGATTCCGTGCTCCAACATATTGCTCGCAATTCTGGAAGCTTCAATCGCATCCCCAAACATCACAGGAACTATCGCGTGGGATCCCTCTAAAAGAGTGAATCCCTCTTCCATCATTCGGCTTCGAAAATGCTCAGCGTTTTCAGATAGAGACTGTCGAAGATTCTTGCCTTTTTCGACCAGATCCAACGCAGTTAATGTGCCAGCAATCATGGCAGGGGCAATTGAATTAGAAAACAGGTAAGGCCTTGCTCGTTGTCGCAACATATCGATGATTTCAGCGGATGCACTGACGTAACCACCGGAGGCACCACCGAGTGCTTTTCCAAATGTTCCCGTAAGTATGTCAATGCGACCTTCAACCCCTGCGCGTTCTGGAGTGCCCCGCCCATGCTCGCCAATAAATCCCACCGCATGAGAGTCATCCACCATAACCAGAGCACCGTATTTATCGGCAAGATCGCAAATTTCTCTCAGTGGCGCAAAATATCCGTCCATAGAAAAAACGCCATCGGTAACGATGATTCTTTGGCGAGCATCTTTAGCGGCAATAAGTTGTTGCTCGAGATCGGCCATGTCTCTATTGGCATATCTGAACCTCTGAGCTTTGCATAAACGAATCCCGTCAATGATGGACGCGTGATTGAGTGCATCCGAAATGATCGCATCCTCATCAGAAAAGAGTGCTTCAAAGACTCCGCCATTGGCATCAAAACAAGAGGAGAAGAGAATGGAGTCTTCCATCCCTAAGAAGATTGATAATTTGGATTCCAAATCAAGATGGAGATCCTGAGTACCACAAATGAAACGAACACTCGCTAACCCAAAACCCCAAGTGTCCATAGCCTTCTTTGCAGAGAAAATAATCTTGGGGTGATTCGCAAGCCCCAAATAATTATTTGCACAAAAATTTAATACCTTTTGCCCGCCACTCGAAATGTGTGGCGATTGTGCCGTCGATATCGCTCGCTCTTTCTTGTACAGACCCGCTGACTTGATCTCACTTAACGCCTCTGTCACTTGATTCCTGAACGAATTACTCACAAGTTGCTCCAATCTAGAATCACTTTCCCACCAATACCTTTGCGAGCAATATCAAAACCTTCTTGCCACTGTGTGGCGGGAAGACGATCCGTGATGACAGAGGAAATAGTTGCACGTAACCATTTACTACTAGAGAGCATCGCGCTCATTGCTGCCCAAGTTTCATACATCTCGCGCCCATATATTCCCTTGATGGTAATCATATGAGTGACAAGTTTTGCCCAATCAAGATCAATACTCTGAGTTGGAAGTCCAAGCATGGCTACTCGCCCACCATGGTTCATGTTGGCAATCATTTCGGGTAGCGCACTTGGGTGTCCTGACATTTCAAATCCCACATCAAAGCCTTCTTGCATGCCAAGATTTCGTTGCGATTGTGCGATTCGATTCTTGGAAACATCAATTGCCAAATCAGCGCCCATTCCCCGTGCTAATTCCAAACGAGGTTCGGATACATCTGTCACGACTATGAATCGAGCACCAACATGCCTTGCAACAGCGGTTGCCATTAAACCGATAGGCCCGGCTCCTGAAATAAGGACGTCTTCACCAACTAATGGAAATGTAAGCGCTGTATGAACTGCGTTTCCAAAGGGATCAAAAAGTGCCCCGAGGTCAGGCTCGATACCTTCATGATGTACCCACACATTGGATTCTGGGATGACGACGTATTGCGCAAAAGCGCCATCTCGATTTACCCCGACACTCGAAGTACGTATGCACATATGTCTTCTGCCGGCGCGGCAATTGCGACATGTACCGCAAACGATATGGCCTTCACCGGAAACTTTGGCACCGACTTGAACGTCGCGAACTCGCGAACCAACTTCAACCACTTCTCCGTAAAACTCGTGCCCCGGAATCATTGGTGCTTTGATCGTGCTGGCCGCCCACGCGTCCCACGATTCGATGTGTAAATCAGTTCCGCATAATCCTGTGCGTAGAACTCGTATTTTTACATCACTCTCACCAGTAGTTGGTTCTGGTCGTTGCACTAATTCAAGTCCAGGACCTGCTGCAGATTTATATAGAGCCAGCATCGAATGCGTCCTTACGTAGTAACTGTGTCAGGCTTCACTGTAGCCCCAGGAGTGCGATTCCAGGATAAAAGCGAGGTAAAATTCACCCACTGAAACAAGAGCGAAAGGCATCATCATGAGCGAACAACACTGGAGCGCAACAGGACTTACCTGCGATCATTGCTCCCATTCAGTTACAAAGAATCTTTCTGCACTAGCGGGGGTTTCTTCCGTGAACATAGAAGTAAAACCTGATGCAGCGAGCAACATTGTTACCGTCGCAGATCGCGAACTTTCAACTGACGAAATTTTCGGTGCTCTACGTGCAGCGGGCAATTACGTCCTAGTTAGATAAGCCTCTTCAAGAGTCTTGGTAAACGCTTCTAAAGGCTGAGCGCCGGATATACCGAATTTCATATCTATAACAAAGAACGGCACACCCGTTGCTCCCAATTGCGTTGCCAAGTTTCTATCTGCAATTACTTCATCGGTGAATTTTGTTGAGAGCAAAATGTCTTCAACTACATCGGCATCAATATCTACCGATAAAGCAACGCTCACAAGATCGGTATGTGAAAACAATGGCTTTGATTTCTCAAAGTAAGCCGAATACATAGCCTCAAGTAATTCTGATTGTTTATCAACGGTCGCTGCCCATAAAAGTAAGCGATGAGCGTCGAATGTGTTTCCTGACAAAGTGTTATCGAGGTTGTAACAGAGTCCTTCGCCATCGGCGATGGCGCAAACATTGGCTTGCATTTCCTTCACCGCGGTTTGATTCAAGTTGTATTTCTCCGAAAGCATGGCCGATGTCGACACCGTGGTTGTAATGTCTGGCTGAAGCTGGAATGCGCGGTGGCGAATAGTCACTTCGTCCTTGTGCGCGAAGGTAGAGAGGGCCTTTTCCAGTCTCCGCTTGCCGATAAAACACCAGGGACAAACAACATCCGACCAGACATCAATAATCATGACACTACTTTACCTGTCATTGACACTACCTTTCGCGCTCAGTAACGTGCCTCGCGTGAAAACTAAAATTCTTCTCGTCGGCATAGATGGCCTCAACCTAAAGACCGCTCTTGATTCAGGGAGGGCGCCGGTTTTGGCGTTGCTACGAAAAAACGGATATTTCTCGGAACTCACCGTTGATGCGCCTACATACTCGGGTCCTGGTTGGTCCACTCTGCTGACTGGTTCAACACATGCCCAACATAATGTCACCGACAATACATTTGTTGGCCATGCACTTTTACACCGTCCGGATCTTCTCAGTCGTGCTTTCTATCAAGATCAAAGCACCAAGACTTTCGCAGCTGCTGGATGGTTACCGATTGTTGATCCCATGGGATTGGGACCAATCATTCATGAGAGACGAGAACAGCAACTTGCATACCAACACCGTGTAATTGTTCGCGATGGTGATACCTATGGCTATGAAAAGATTGACTCCATCATTGCGGAGGCAAGTTGTTATGCGATGAATGATTTTGGTCCAGATGTAAGTTTTGTCTATTTCTGTGACGCTGATGAAGCAGCCCATGTGTTCAGTGCCGTAGGAGTTGAATATGTGAATGCGATTGAAAGAGTTGATCGCCACTTAGCTCGTTTGAAATCTTTAATCGAAACTCGAGTAAAAGAACTCGGAGAGAAGTGGCTTTTGGTTGTCACAACAGATCACGGACATATTGATGAGGGAGGACACGGTGGTGATAGCCCTCAAGAGAAAGCCTCTTTCGTTATTGCAGTTGGTTTGGGCCGTGAGAACCCTCACTGGGCGCCGTCAATTGCGCCTGAAGATCTCACGCCATTGTTATTAGCCGAGCGGGCTTAGTTAAGATCACTGCATGGAACTCCAAAAGGTCATTCTCTATTACGGCTTCACGCCCATCAGCGACCCAGATGCTGTGAAATTGTGGCAACGAACTCTCTGCGAATCGCTCGGCCTTAAAGGAAGAATCCTCATTTCCAAGCACGGCATTAACGGAACTCTTGGTGGAGAAATCGACGCCCTTCGCAAGTATGTGCGCGAAACAAAGAAGTATCCCGGGTTTAAGAAGATCGATTTTAAATGGTCCTCTAGTGAAGGAAATGATTTTCCTCGGCTAGCCATTCGTATTCGCGATGAGCTCGTTGCATTTGGCAATCCCAGCGAACTCGAAGTAGATGAGAATGGTGTCGTCGGGGGCGGAGTGCACCTTCGACCTGAGCAAGTAAATGAACTCGTAGCCGCACGTGGTGATGAAGTGGTCTTCTTTGATGGCCGTAATGCTTTCGAGGCCAAGATTGGCAAGTTTCGCAATGCGATTGTCCCTGATGTGGAAACTTCACGCGATTTCGTTGGAGAAATTGAAAGTGGAAAGTACGACCACCTAAAGTCAAAGCCAATCGTCACTTATTGCACTGGTGGAATCCGTTGCGAAGTTCTTTCTGCGGTCATGAAGAAGCGTGGCTTTGAAGAGGTCTACCAAATTAAAGGTGGCATTGTTCGCTACGGAGATAAATTCGGAGACGATGGTTTATGGGATGGTTCCCTCTTTATCTTTGATGATCGCATGCATGTTGATTTCACCAAGAAAGCTAAAGTCATCGGCGAATGCGAAAAGTGTTCCGCACCAACAAACCAGTTCTACAACTGCGCCAATAAGGCGTGCCATAAGTTGGTACTCCTATGTGGTGAGTGCGCAAAACTCGATGTCAGCAAAGGTTGCGGTCACACACGCACGCGCTACAACAATGCAGAACTAATCGGCTAGATAAAGAGAAGCTGTGCGCCCTCTGTCATCTCGATAAAGTCAGAGGCGCTAATAATGCCTTCAACGTCATCACGAAGTTCGTTCATTGTCAGTTTGTTCATATCTGCAGACATACGGCAAGCCCATAAGTGCCCACCGGCTGCAACGATCTGATCCAAGAAGTCAGGGACTTCAGGAACATCTAGATCAGCAATCTGCTTCTTGAGCATCTTGGTAGCAATCGCCGTCATACCAGGAGCTGGCATGACTGATTGAGGAATATGCATATCGCTGCCCGGTAGGTGCATTGCTGTATTTCCAGCAGGGCTAAATTGAAGATCATTCATACGAGATTTAGTAATCATGTCAAAGCCCCAGAAAGTAAAGAAGATCATCGTGTCAACGCCCTCACCCAGTGCTGCGTTGGCAAGAATGAGCCCTGGATAGGCCATGTCAAGATTTCCCTTTGAACAAATGATTGCAAGTTTGCGATCTGAACTCTCAGATCCGAAGTTTGGGACAATCGATGGTGATGTAGTCATCATGGGCTCCTTCACACGCAGCCTTTAGGTTTTGGTAATCCGGCGATGTACGCCATCTTCTTTGCAGGTTTCTTTGGGAAAAGTTCGAATTGCGTCTTCACCGGTACTCCACCGACTGTCTGAACGCGTCTAGATGTAGCGGTTTCGCCTTGAGTCTTGAAATCCTCGCGAAGGAATTTAATGATCTCCCAATGCGCAGGTGTCATTTCTACTTCGATTTGAGTTGCAAGAGTCTTAGCAATTTCCTCGTCCCACTCGTCATAGACGGTGAGGAAACCTTCATCATTAACGTTGATCTGCTTTCCTGCTATTTCAATGACTGGCATGTTCTTCAACTTTCTCTGTAATCGGTGCTTTTATTTTTCCTGCCATGGACATCAAGGCAGGGATAGGAATCCATCGGCCCTTCATAAGCATGTTCCAATAAATCCAACGGAAGGCCAGCTTGCCCATATGGTTAAGGCGGCTCTCGGCCAACAATGGCATTGGACCAATCCAAGGCAATGGGAACTTTCCCTTGAGAGGTTCAGTCGTGTAGTTAAAGTCGATGAGAAGACCTTTGCCGTGACCTGATTCAATAAAGCAATTGGCATGACCATCGAAATTGTGTTTCATTGGGCGGCCTTCTACATACTCAACGAAGTTCTCCGAGAATAAATCGATTGCAAAGTGAGCAACCGAGCCAGCTTTAGATGCTGGGATATCGGAGCCATCTCCCACTGCGAAGACGTTCTTGTATTTCTTCGATAAGAACGTTTCTTTGTCGACCGGGACGTAGTTCAGGTCATCGCCCATTCCGGATCGACCCACAAAGTCGGCGCCCATATTAAGAGGAACGGTGACAAGTAAATCGAATGGAATCTCTCGTTCATCCATTGAGACCATTGTTTTTGTATCTGGGTCGATATGTTCAATAACAAAGTCTGGTTCAAGGGTGATCTTGCGATCAACCAACATAAATCCGAGTTGCTTGGAACATACTGGCTTCGTAAACGCACCCTCTAGAGGGGTTACATAGATAATTTCAACTTTGTCTCGCATGCCTTTATCTTCAAAATATGCATCTGCAAGAAATGCGAATTCAAGTGGAGCAACAGGACACTTAATAGGCATTTCAGTAATGTGAATAACTAGACGCCCACCTTTAAAGTCCTTAAGCGCGCCTCTCAGGGCTTTGGATCCTGCAAGAGTGTAGAAATCAAAGACACTCTTGTACCAAGTCTTAGGGTCATCCATTCCAGGAGTTTGATCTGGGCGGGGCGTTGTGCCCGATGCCATAACTAAATAGTCGTAAGGCAATACCCGACCATCAGTGAGAAGGACTTGATTGGCTTCCGGCTCGACTTTATCTATGTCAGCCATCACGAAATCAACTCCCGCAGGTAGATACTTCCTGCGGTCCTTTGTTATCTGCTCGGGTTCGTAACCACCAAAGGGAAGAAATAACAAGCCTGGCTGATAAATATGTTCTGTGTCTCGGTCAACAATCGTGATTGACCAATCTTCTTTCTTCAAATTCCTTCGCAATTTCGTGGCGACCATTGTTCCTGCTGTGCCGCCGCCGAGTATAAGTAGCTTTCTCATCTGTCCTCCTTGACAATTTTCACTCTACTCGCGTGCAAAAGAGGGTTGTTGTTGATCTGTGATGACCCTTGTCTCACTCAAAATAATGAAATAACCACGCTTACATATAGTGACCTGCGAGACAAGCAGGTGAGAGTCCTCACTCATTCTCCATCACAAACTAGAAACGAATTCCTCAACTCCTAATTCGTAGATATCTTCTGGTCCATCTTCTTCATCAATTTGTTGACCTACTTTAGGAAAACCAAATTTATTAATCAAAGCGATTGAAGCAAGATTCGTTGGGCTCACTGTGTAGCGCAATACCTTTACAAGTGGGTCTTGGCTTGCCCACATCCACATTCCTTTAATTGCTTCATACCCGAACCCTTTATTGTGAAATTGCGCATCAAGTCCCAACCCAATTTCAATCATTCCATCTTTGTCGGGTATGCCGTGAAAACTCGTGCTCCCTATAATTTCTTGAGTATCGGTTAAGACAATCCAGCGAAGAAACCATTTGTTAGATGTTTGGTCAGCCTTAACTTGAGGTACGCGCCAAGCAAGTGGCCCCTTATCATCAATAAGAACACGATAAGGGTTGCCGTAAGTGCGGTCGTCGTAAATTGCTTGATCCTCTGGTGTTTCAAAGAGTGAAATTAATCTACGAGGTGAAATGTGGTGTAGTTCAACCCTGTCACTGTAAATAACAGGTTGGATATCGTCGGACAATTGCATATTTATGACTCATCAAACTTAGAGATCGCGTATGAATAGTAATCGACAGGATTGCCGCCTTCGAGAAAGAGATCGTGCAGGATGCCTTCGAATTTCCAACCTGCCTTTTCAAAGGCCTTGCGCATGCCCGTATTCTCCTGGGAAGTTGAACCTTCAAGACGGTGATGCCCCTCGCCAAATGCGTACGAAGCAACTGCTTTCAATGCTTGCGTTCCTATTCCATGGCCACGAGATTCTGGTGCCAATTCCAACCCCATGTGAAGAGCACCTGGTGGCATCGTGAAATCACAATGTCGAAGTTGCATATCCCCCACTAATTCACCATCGGCTTCTATCGCCAAATGTAAATAGTGATCGAACCATTGCCCAGAGAGCATAAAGCGATCACGAAAGCGTTCTATCTTTTCTGGAATAGAAATCTCGCGAATGACGCATGCGCGTTCAAATTCGCTTTCACGATATGGACGAAGAATCACACTCGATGTCATAGGTAAACAATAGAAGATTGCGAGGGATTTCCCCTCTCATGCATTGAATTACGCAGGCTAGACTTGTGAAATGCCCAAGAAAAGTTTCACCGCGAAACTAAGGGCGCTGATTCCATCTGATCCAGCAATCCGCACAATGAGCCTTTCAACGTTGATCAACACCTTCGGCAACGGGCTCTTTGTCACAGTAGAGGTCATTTATTTCACTCAAGTTATTGGGCTAACGCCAACCAAAGTGGCTCTTGCACTTTCAATCGCAGGTGGAGTATCACTTCTATTCAGCGTGCCAGCGGGACACTTGGCTGACCGCAGCGGGCCAAGGGATATCGGGGTAATGGCCTATGCGGGTGAGGGAATCGCATTAGCTCTTTTATTCTTCGTGCACACATATATCCCATTTCTCATCGTAAATATCTGTATGGGCATTCTCGGAACCATTGGCCAAACAATGTGAATGACAACAATTACTCGATTGGGTACACCTGACGAACGTGTGCGGATCAGGGCATACACCCGGTCCGTAACGAACCTCGGTATTGCACTTGGAACAGTATTTGCTGGGTTTGCATTAGCCATCAACACCCGGCAGGCCTACCAAGTGATGCTATTGCTTGATGCCGTCACTTTTCTTGGAGCCGCATTCGTATTTCATAGACTTCCTTATATCCAGCCGACTATCGAACGTGGTGAGCCATTTTCATTTGCTGCAATGAAGGACAAGGTCTTCCTCACCGCTACATTTCTGAATGGGATAATGTCATTTCACTTTGTCCTGCAAAATGTGGCGATACCTCTTTGGGTGGTAAAAGAAACTAATGCACCAAGATGGTGGGTTTCCATTATCTTGTTGGTAAATACGATCTGCGTAATATTTTTCCAAGTCCGATTTAGTCGGGGTTCTGGCGATGTAAGAAATGGAGCACGCCAGTTTCAACGAGCAGGTCTTGCTGTGGCGGTAGCTTGCTTGCTCTACTCACTCTCTGCTGGAGTTTCGACCATTCTTGCTTGCTCGTTGCTCGTTGTAGCAATGCTGGTACATGTTTACGGTGAACTAGTGGGGTCGGTCGGATCCTGGAGTATTGGTTTTGGACTAGCAGATGAAAAACATCAAGGTCAGTATCAAGGGGTGTATTCACTTAGCTGGGGCGTTGGCGGAACCGTCGGACCAGCTTTTGTTACGGCGATGGCAATCACTCTTGGAAAACAGGGTTGGATATATATGGCCATCATGTTTGCAGTTACTGGTGTGCTTATGAATCAACTCATTCAGCGAACTCGTTGATCTATTCGGCAAACTTTCGCAGCGCATCGCCGCTCAAACGGAAAGTTGTCCACTCATCCATTGGTTCGGCCCCAATTTGCTTGTATAGATCAATCGAAGGTTGATTCCAATCAAGTACCCACCACTGGAATCTTTCATAACCTCGTTCTACAGCAATAGCAGCGAGTTTCTTGAGCAGCGCCATCCCATAGCCATTACCTCGGTGTTCAGGAAGAACAAATAAATCCTCTAGATAGAGACCAGGTTTGCCCAACCAAGTTGAGTAATTAAGGAACCACAAGGCGATCCCCACTACTTGACCTTGGACTTCGGCCACGTGGCAAAAGGCAACAGGATGTTCTTGAAACAGTGAGTCGCGAATATCAGAAGCGTTTGCGAAGACATCATCTGGCGCCTTTTCATAAATAGCTAACTCATGAATGAGGTGCATGATCGCTTCTTCATCACCTAAGACTGCTTCGCGAATAATCATTGCGTTACCTTACAAGAAATCATCTGAATTGATTTGGCAAGGGATTGGCTTGAAAACCTTCGGTGTTGATTAAGACGACATTGGATTGATTCGTAATTCCCAACGCCATGCGAGCGCTTTCATCCGATAGGAGTACACGCAATCCGGCAAGAGTTGCCCCGCCACAAGGACCCGAGTCAACCCCGTTTGCGTTGAGTTCCTTCACCGATACCGCGCATGCATCATCTTTGACAGAGACTGCGGCGCTGATACCTGACCGCAAGAGTGGCCATGCTGCCTCCGAAGGCGTCCCACAATTGAGACCGGCCATAATCGTTGGCGAAGTTTCTACACTGGTGCGAACATCTTTATGAAGTGATTCCAAGAGACACGCAGCAACGGTAGGTTCGACCGAAACCAATATCGGTTGAAAACGTGAAGCCCCTCGATAGTGTGCGACAACTGCATGAGCTAGAGAGCCCACTCCAACAGGAACAACTACTACATCTACCGAATGAGATCCCATTTGTTCATCAATTTCAGCGCACAATGTTTGATAGCCCTCAACTATCCATTGTGGGATTTCTTCATATCCATCCCATGACGTGTCCTGAATAAGAACCGCGCCGAGAATAGATTCTGTAAATTTACGAGCTTCATCTACTGCGAAGTCATAGGAGGCATTGGTTTCGTGTATGAGCGCCCCTTCGCTTTCAATCGCAGCGATTGCTTCTGGGCTCACACCAAAGGGGATGAATATTTCAGCCTGGCATCCCAAGTATTTGGCCATCCTTGCAACAGCCCGACCATGATTGCCATCTGTTGCCGCGACAAGTAAAGAAATTCCACTTGATTGGGCGCTCTCTTTTATTGCCTTAAAAGTAAGTTCTGACTCAGGGATTCCTAACTTCGTCCCATACACCCGTGCAATTGCCCATGATGCGCCCAGAATTTTAAAGGCGGGCAAATCAAGACGTAAGGATTCATTCTTAACACTCACACTTGCAACATCTAATTCCTTCGCCAGATGTGGAAGTGAAATAAGCGGGCTTCGCGCGAAGCCAGGTATGGATGCATGAAACTTAGGAGCCCAGTTCTTGGCGGACTTATGCGTCCACTTATTTGCTTGCGGCTGCAAAAATGTAGGGAAAGAACTCATGAGGAGATATTAACGGCTAGGCGCCTCTCGGTAGAGTCTGCCTATGGCGACTTTCAAGAGTTCGGTTCTGAGCCAACTGCAATCAGCGCTTCCTGGAATGGGTCAAGCAAAGCGCGCAGCAGGGGCGCATGCCTACATGAAAGGTATTGCTCCATTTTTGGGAGTCACGACACCAGAACGTCGAGCCTTTGTCCGCCAGATGTGCAAAGAACTTTCTCCACCTTCATCGGATGAGTTAGGAAAGACTGCTCGAGCACTCTGGAAACTCGAAGAACGCGAATATCAATATGCTTCTAATGACTTGGTTTCGGTTTATTCAAGCCAATGCGATAAATCATTCTTGGCTGATCATGTGGAGTTTTTAATTTCGCATAAATCTTGGTGGGACACTGTTGATGGCCTTGGCGGGGTGGCGGTTTCTCCCCTTACGGTGAAATACCCACTCGTTTCACTAATGCGAAAATGGAATAAGAGCGATGACATGTGGCTCAATCGCGCAGCTATTCAGCACCAACGCGGACGAAAGTTTGATACCGACATCCCACTTCTATTTGAATTCTGCGATTATCACAGCGACAGAAATGAATTCTTCATCGCTAAAGCTATTGGTTGGGCGTTGCGAGATCTCTCACGCATCGACAATTCTGCTGTCAAGAGATTCCTCAAGGATCACCCGAATCTCAATTGGGTAGCAGTCCGAGAAGCAAAGAAATTGGGTTTCCAATAAGAGCAAGAGTTAGGGGCGTTCAGCAACACTAAATGCATCTGTATTCCGAATTCCTACCTATTTCTTGAAAGGGTGCGGAGTTGCTGACGTCTTTGGCACGCGCATCTTTGCAATCACGCTACCAGGAGAGGGATGGCAATACTGAGCGATACCTAAGTCTCCTGCAACCGAGAGAAAGATGAAAGCATCCTCGATGGTGAAGCCCCACTCGTCAACCAACAACTTGGCCGCTTCATCGCACGCGTTTTGCAGCGCTTGATCAATATTGTCAGCTGTTGTTCCGTGAGTGATCCAGGAATCGGCCGTCTCAGTAATTGGCCAGCCACCAGATTTTCCCTTAATCAAATCAACTTTGATAATGGCAGTTCCACCAATTTCAACACCGGTGCCGGAAATTTCGCCATCACCCATGGACGCGTGCATGTCACCGATAGCCAATTGTCCGCCAGGTTGGAACACAGGTAAGTGAATCGTTGCGCCGATTCCATTCATGTTGTCATCCATATTTCCACCGTGACGCTTAGCTTCAAATGTAGGAATCGATCCACGTGCAGGGGCAACGCCAATCACACCAAACATGGGGCGAGATGGCCAAGAGACATGATCATTCATATGAACAATGCCATCTTCTACTCTGAAGATACGAGTAGTTGGTGATTTCACTTTGTGAATGAGTTGACCCCACTCAGGAATACACATTCCCGCACCTTTGCGGTCTGGGCGAATATCAATAAGAGTGACAGAGAGTGAATCCCCTGGTTCGGCGCCTTTAACGGCAATCGGACCTGTCGCACTGTTAACGCGTGCTAAATCTAATTTCTCGACAGTGTCGCTTTCAGTTTGAACCTGTCCGGTGAAGCAATCCCATGTTTCGATTTCAATAACCGTGCCAGGATCAACGCTAACAACAGGGGCCATGTTTGCCTCATATGCCCAGATGTGTTGATCTTTGCTGATTTTAACAGTGGGTTGTTGCATGGAATATCTCCTTAGTTTTCTGGAAAATGACAAGCTACTTTGCGATTACCGATCTGTATCAGTGCTGGACTTTCTGATTTACATATTTCTTGAACCTTTGGACAACGAGGATTAAAGACACATCCACTTGGTCGATTGATCGGATTGGGGATATCTCCCTTGAGAATAATTCTCTCCGAAGTGTCATCGGAATTCATCCGAGGGTTTGCTGACAAAAGAGCTTTTGTATAAGGATGCGCGGGTGCGTCATAGAGGTCATCGGCTGGTGCAAGTTCTACAAGCTTGCCTAGGTACATCACTGCAATGCGATCTGAAACATGACGGACAACGCCTAGGTCGTGGGCGATGAAAATATAGGTGAGGTTGAATTCCTTCTGGAGATCTTTAAAGAGGTTAAGAACCTGAGCTTGGATGGAAACATCCAGAGCAGATACTGGTTCGTCGGCTACAACTAGTCGAGGATTGAGTGCGAGAGCTCGGGCAATAACAATACGTTGACGTTGTCCGCCAGAGAATTCATGTGGGTATTTTTCGTAGGCTTCTAGATCTAGCCCAACTCGGCGAAGCAAATCTTTTGCAATCTTCTCTCGCTCTTGCTTGCCGACGCCATGAATGCGCAATGGTTCTTCAACAATCTTGCCAATCTGGCGACGAGGGTTAAGAGAGGCGTATGGGTCTTGGAAAATCATTTGAAGACGTTTACGAACGCTTCGTAGATTCTTATTGGAAAGTTTGGCTAGATCTTCGCCTTCGAAAATGATTTCCCCTGTTGTGGGTTCTTCAAGCCGAACAATCATGCGTCCAAGCGTTGATTTGCCGCAGCCAGATTCGCCAACAATGCCCAGGGTTTCACCTTCGACGATCTCAAGATTGATGTCCTCTACCGCGTGGACAACGTCTTTTCCGCGCGAAAAGGCAGACCCTAGTTCGTAATTCTTAGAGAGCGAATTAATGGAAAGGATTACCTTGGAATTACTCATGAGCGATCACCTACTAAGAAACATGCTGACCCGTGACCGGTTGCGTCAGCTATGAAGGCAGGTACTTCCGTGCAGGCTGCGTGCACTTTCGTACAGCGATTTGAAAAAGCACATCCTTGTGGCAGATTAAGTAGAGATGCAGGTTGACCTGGGATTGCATCCAAATGTTGCGATCGCGGACGATCTACACGGGGTACCGAATTCATTAACCCCTGCGTGTATGGATGTTGAGGGTTGTCAAAGAGCGCCTTCTTGGTGGCACGTTCTACAGGACGCCCTGCGTACATGACCAAGACTTCATCTGCAATTTCAGAAACGACTCCCATGTCATGAGTAATGATGATGATTGAAGAATTATGTTGTTTCTGCAAACGTTTCAGAAGATCCAATATCTGCGCCTGGATAGTGACATCAAGCGCCGTAGTTGGTTCATCTGCAATGAGCAGGGAAGGATTTAGCGCTAACGCCATTGCAATAATGGCACGCTGCCGCATTCCCCCAGAGAATTCATGTGGGTACTGGTTCACCCGCCTTGCAGGATCAGGGATGCCGACTTCATCCAAAATCTCAATTGCACGATTATGTGCTTCCTTTTTACTCAATTGCGTATGTAAGCGAATCTGTTCAACAATGTGCCAACCCACTGAATACACGGGAGTAAGCGCGGTCATTGGATCTTGAAAAACCATCGCAATCTCTTTGCCACGGATTGAACGCATTGCTTGGTCATTTTTCTTAAGCAAATCCTGCCCATTGAAAAAAACCTCGCCAGATATCTTCACATTAGTATCACGCAACAAACCCATCACTGCATTCATAGAGACAGATTTGCCGGATCCGGATTCACCAACAATTCCTAATGTCTGACCTTTGCCCAAGGAGAAGGAGAGATCGTTGACTGCGCGAACATCACCTCGGCGAGTTTCGAAAGTGACGTGAAGGTTTTTTACCTCTAACAGTTTCTCAGACACGTCGCACCCGTGGATCCAGAACTGCGTAGAGAACGTCCACCACCGCATTCATGAAGACAACGAAGAAGGCCGAGTACATGACCGTTGCCATAATTACAGGCAAGTCAAAATTCTGTAACGAATCAAAGGTAAGTTTTCCCACACCTTGAATGCCAAATACGACTTCAGTAAGAAGTGCGTAACCTCCAACAAGGGCGCCGAAATCCAACCCAAAGAGGGAAACGATTGTCATCAAACTCATGCGGGTAGCGTGTTTATACAGAATGCGCTTTTCACTTGCACCTTTTGCACGCTCGGTCTTGATGTAGTCCTCGCCCATCACAACCATGATTTCGTTACGCAGAACTCTTACATAGATACCAGCGTAAAGAACTGCAAGCGTCAACCAAGGAAAGAGAAGGTGCAAAAACCATTGCCAGGGATTATCTGAGATCCCGACATAACCCAACGGCGGAACCCAACGAAAAGCCGAGGTGTGTAATTTCGATTGTGTAATGAGGTTTACAACTTCACCAAGCCAATACACCGGCAAAGAGATTCCCACGATCCCTAGGAAGGAAATTGTCGGATCAATCCAGCGTTTCTTAGAACTCGCAGCCATGATTCCAAAGAAGATTCCCGCTAATAGCCATAAGACCGCTGCACCAATTACAAGCGACATTGTGGCAGGGATTGCTTGAGAAAGTTGTGGGATAACTTTCGCTCCACGATTCACATAAGAAGTGAGATCGCGATCTACGAAAAGATGGCGCATCATTGATATGTATCGAAATGGAAGAGGTTTATCTAATTCAAAGGAATGTCGCACCTGCATAAGTGTCTGCTGATCAGCGTTACGTCCGGCAATACGGGCAGCGGGATCTACTCCAGGGGTTGCAAAGAAGATAAAGAAGACCAAAATAGAAATTGATGTGAGTACAAAAACCATGGCAGATAAACGGCGAACAATAAAGGCAAACACTAGTCGCCCCTTGCTCTCGTTTTAGGATCAAGCGCGTCACGCACCGCATCACCGTAAAGATTCAAGGCAGCTGCGGTAAAGACAATCATTAGACCTGGGGCTAGGCCGACAATCGGACGTGTGTACAAAAGTGCCAAGCCATCGTTAATAATCGTTCCCCAAGAGGCTGCAGGTGGTTGAACTCCAATAGAGAGGAAAGAAAGCGCAGACTCGGTCAACATGGAAAGCGAAACGATAATAGGGATAAAGACGATCACACTTGGCATGACGTTTGGAAGAATCTCGCGAAAAATAATTGTCGAATGCTTTGCACCAGATCCGACTGCGGCGCGAACAAATTCGCGCTCTCGTAGCGCCAAAACTTGTGCACGAATTGGCCGCGCGACATAGGGAATGTAAACAACACCAATGATGAGAATAGGTAATGCAAATGAACCGGGTCCAAGGTGAATGAAACCAATAGTTAAACCGGAGGTGAGAAGAACTACTGAAAGACTTATCGCCAGCAAATAGACGGGAAAAGCCCAAATAATGTCCAAAATGCGGGAGAGGACAGCGTCAATCCACCCTCGTCGATAGCCAGCAACAATGCCAATAAGCAATGAGAAGAAGATGCAGAGTAAACCTGCTGTTGTGCCAATGATTAACGTGCTTCTGCCACCGTATAACAAACGAGCCATAACGTCTCGGCCTTGACCATCCGCGCCAAGAAAGTAACTGCGAATATTCCAAGTTGGACCAATGGGTGTGACGCCTAGACCCAACCCAGTTGTCGATGGTTGCAGTACCGCAGTCTCAACTCCATGGACATTAATAGTTGCATTAAGAGTTGATTCAAAAGGATTCGTATCGGCAATAAAGTGAGAAAAAACTGGCGCCATAAAAGACAAGAAAACAATCACTCCAAGAATTGATAAGGAGATTATTGAACGCTTGTCTTTGCGCAGGATGCGCAAAGCGATCTTCCCCGGTGATTCGGAGAAGATCGCTTCGCTACTATCCTTTAACGCCACTTTCTTCTTTACCTACTCTTCGTACCTAGTTTCTGTTGATTTACTTAACTTGAATTTGGGAGACGAACATTTTGTACTGGAGTGAGAACAAATAGTTCTTGGTTCCAGATGAAATGAAGTCCAGTTGCTTTGGAGTAAATACCACCGCAACAGGGGCATCGGCCATAACTTCTTGATCGATTGCTCCCCACATCTTGTTAGCTGCAACAGGATCCGTCAAACCAAGAGTCTTGGCCTTAGTCATCTTCGCATCCAGAGCCTTGTTGCAATACCCGGACATGTTGATGGAGGAATCAGATTTTGGCGTGAATGATGCGCAACCAAGGAGTACATCCAAGAAATCAGAAGCGGCAGGATAATCCTGGTACCACTGAGTGACGGAGATTTGAACCTTGTTGCTCGTGTTCTGGATATAAGTAAATTGAATATTTCCAGAAATTGGTTTCACTGTTGCCTTGTATCCAATTGAAGTCAAAACAGATTGTAGATAAACACCCATCTGCTTATTCACATCATCATCAGATACAACAATTCCAACTGCCTGACCCGCAGTACCTGATTCCTTCACCAATTGCTTGGCGAGGGCTAGATCAGGGGCTGTCCATGCCTTTGCAGGCTTGGCCGGTGTTGCACCCTTTGTATAACCGCAGAAATCAACGTGTCCTGGGAAGTTTGGTGGCAAGAATGAACAGACAGGGCCTGCTAATTGAGTTCCACCGAATATCTTCACCATTGCAGCGCGATCGATTGCATAGTTAACAGCCTGACGTGCTTTGAGATTGTTAAATGGTGCGATGTTTACGTTCATTGGCAAATACCACATGGCTGTCAATGGATTGACGTGAACCTGTGAGGCGTATTTGGTTCCGATTTCATTGAGGCGATCGGCAGGAATCGGATCGTATCCCCAGTTAGCTTGGTTGTTCTCTACTGCAGTTACCTGAGCAGTTGGAGTGATTCCAAACTTATACAAGATCTGATCTGGGTATCCCTGTGGTTGGGCCTGGTGCGACCATTCCTTGTAATAAGGATTGCGAACCATGACAAGTGCCTTGTTTGGGTCATATGACTTAAACATGTATGCACCTGTTGTTGGAATGATTGTTGTTCCGGCATCCTTAGATGGCGCAGATGCTGGGTTGATTACTGCGTGAGGAACGGCCAACTTAGAAAGAATTGTTTCGTCAGCTGCCTTGAGGTTGATGACCACTGTGTTCTTGGCTGCATCAACAACGACGCCCTTATCGAGCTTGCACGTTGCAGGCTTCGCTAAGCAAGCATCTGCGCCAACGATTCCGTTATAAAAGGAACCAGCTGTTGGTGAAGATACTTTAAAGATGCGCTCGAATGAAGCCTTTACATCTGCAACAGTGACAGGCTTTCCATCTGAGAATTTAATACCTGAGCGAAGTCTAAATGTAAGTGTCTTGCCACCATTGCTGGTAGCAGGAAGTGCTTCTGCAAGATCTGGGACAACTTGGAAAGTTGTCGCACCAGTTCCATAACTAAAAGTTAAGAGACCGTCATATGTGGCCTGATAAAGCTGCCAAAATTCAGCGGTGTAGTTAACTTTAGGATCAAGAGTTCCTGCGGCTGCCTGCGCAACCAACGTTACTGTTCCGCCGGCGTGCTTGGCATCATATGGAGCAAGCGGTGCTGACGTTGCTGCTGATGCGGATGAAGTTCCGACAAGTGCGGAAACCAGAAGAGCCGCAACTCCCATTGCTGAACTGAGTACTTTTGTGTGACGATGCACTGAACACCTCCATTAACTTTCACTAGTAAAGGCTTATGCTCTCACCATCTACAAGATTTAGCACTAGGAAGCAGGAGAAAACGGGAAATGATACAAGAACGTAACACAGCGATTTTCAGTGGCGCCGACCATTACCTTTCCCGTGACAATCATTTCTTTTCATTTAGTGCCCGCCATGCGCCTGCTCTCACCGTCTTGCCCGGTGACGTGATCCATGTGCAAACGTGGGATTGCTATAGAGGCGCCATTACTAATTCAGAGAACGCACTTGCCACAATCCCAGATAACGAGATTAATCCTGCGACGGGGCCCATCTTTATTACGGGTGCAGAACCTGGCGACACGTTATTGGTGACGATTCTCGACATTAAGACGGGCGCTCGTGGAGTGGCCCGAACGTATCCGGACAATGGACAACTTCATCATTTGATTGAAAAACAATATGCGCGATTTTTTGACGTCCATGACGGTGTCGTCACCATGAATGAAAAGGTTTCATTTCCTGCCACTCCAATGCTCGGTGTAATTGGCGTTGCACCAGAGTCGGGAGAAATATCTACTCTCCCCGCAGGAAAACATGGTGGGAACCTGGATAACAATATGAACGGCATTGGTGCAACCATTTATCTCCCCGTGAAACATCCTGGTGCTCTCCTTTCTATGGGAGACATGCACGCATCGATGGGCGATGGAGAAATATGTGGCACCGGAATTGAAATCGCTGGCGATGTTCTCATCCGCGTTGAGCTCTTAAAAGCAAAGGGAACAGAATTTCCTGTGACTGAAAATGCATCGTCCTGGATGACGCACGGAGTTGCCAATGAAGATATTCCTGCTGCCATGCAGATTGCATGCGAGGAAGCAGCCGGTCTTTTGGTAAAGGAATGGGGATTCACGATTGAAGACGCATTTATTTTCCTATCAGTCCAAGGTAATCTCGGTTTAGCGCAGGCAGTCCATCCAAGTACTGGGACAGTGATTGCAAAGATGACCGTTCCTAAGATTCAAGCATGTCCATCACCATTTAGTGTTGCTTAATACAACTTCGAAGGTAAGGGGAATCTGATGTACGAGTCTTCAATGAAATGGAAGCACGGTCATACTTGGTATCGCGTGCTGGGAGATCTCCACAACGGCAGGACCCCAGTCATTCTCTTGCATGGCGGACCTGGTGTCGGTCACAATTATTTAGAAGCCGCTGCTGATCTCATCCTGCAAAGTGGTCGTGCCTGTGTGCTCTATGACCAATTGGGATGTGGCAATTCGACACTTATTCCTGATGCACCAAAAGAATTCTGGACTCCTGAATTATTTATGGAAGAACTAGACCTACTCACCAAGGAACTCGGAGTAGAAAAGGATTACGCCATCCTTGGTCAATCTTGGGGCGGAATGTTAGGCATGCAATATGCCATCGGTCGCCCTGCTGGACTCGCTGCGATGGTGGTGGCGGATTCACCCTCCAGCATGGAAGTTTGGGTGAGTGAAGCCAACAAACTTCGTGCGCAATTGCCTCCAGAGAATCAAGCAATACTTCTCAAGCACGAAACAGAAGGCACAACCGATGACCCGGCTTACGAGCAAGCGATGGAGCTTTTCTACTCCCGTCATGTGTGTCGCGTGCCAATGCCACCGAGTGTTCTCGCATCCTTTGCGCTGCTGAAAATCGATCCAACGGTTTATTACACGATGAATGGGCCTAGCGAATTTCACACAATTGGTTCACTTCGGACTTGGGACATTACTGATCGTCTTTCCAATATCAATGTGCCCACTCTCCTAGTCTCAGGGCAATATGACGAGGCAACGCCATTTATGGTCGCCGAAATTCATAAGCGGATCCCTGGGTCCCTCTGGCATCTCTTCCCTGAGTCATCGCATATGCCACATATTGAAGAGCCTGCACTATTCAAACGAATAGTGTGCGATTTCCTGGATTCAGTGACCGCCTAATTTAAAGGTATTTACGCACTCCTGGTTACACTCGCCAAATGCTTCTGAGGTGGACGAGAACTGTTGTTCGATACCGAATCCCTGTAGTTGGGATTTGGATTATCGTCTCGCTCCTGGGCGTTGCCGCAGGACTTAATCTCAACAGCCATTTAACTACCTCGGTCACAATCCCAGGAAGCGCCTCTGAAAAAGCTGATGTACTTCTTGCTAAACATTTCAACGAGAATACTGAAGGAACATTTACCGTTCTCTTTAAATTCAAGAAAACGACAGACGCGAAGATTCAGGGCTACAAGGATGCAGTTGTTGCTGCATCGCACGTGATTCCGAATTCTCATATCTCGCAACAAAAAGCTTTGGTTGGCGTGCTCTTCACGAGCATCAGTACAACTTTCCCACTTATCGACGCGGCCAAATACACCAAGACTTTAAGGGCGGCATTGGATAAGGAAGGGCTACCCAATGCGCTGGTGACAGGTCCACCTGCAATCGAAGATGACGTCTCACCGATCCTGGATTCAGATCTACGGTGGGGACAAGTGTTGGCGATTGTGCTTGCGCTACTTCTGTTGCTTCTGGTTTTGGGTGCATGCCTTGCCATGTTCGTCCCATTGATATTTGCGGGTGCATCAATCTCGTTAGCCCTGGGAATCATCTACATCATGGCTCACAAAATGCTGATGGTTCTCTACATTCCTAACATCATCGAACTCATCGGCTTAGGGCTGGCTATCGATTACTCCTTACTTATTGTTCATCGATTCCGCCGAGAGATCATGGATAACGAAAACATCTCGGTTGAAGATGCCATTGCTAAAACAATGGATACTGCAGGACACACGGTGATTCTCTCCGGCTTAAGTGTTTCAATCGGAATTTCGACTTTGCTTCTTGTCCCCGTGCCATTTGTGCACTCCTTGGGTGCAGCTGGAATCGTTGTTCCTATTGTTTCCGTGTTGGCAGCGCTCACCCTTCAACCCGCCCTCCTGGCTATTTTGGGACGAAGAGGCGTCACTCCTTATAAATTCCAAGGCTTAATGGCCCGTAAGGACCAGATGACCGGACTCTGGGCGCGGATCGCACGTCTTGTTATTCGCAGACCCATCACCGTTCTCCTTGCGGCTCTCGCTGCTCTGGCCTTGATGGCTTCGTCAGTTCTTTGGCTACACGTCACACCAAGTTCTCTTACCGCTATTCCGCAAAATCTTGAATCCGCGCAAGCCTTGAGCATTGTTACTGATCGTGCCGGTCAAGGAGTCATCACTCCCCACGAAATTGTTATCGATCTTGGCGCTCCTAACTTAGCTAGAACACCAGAAGTAAGAAAAGCACGTCTTGCACTTGCAGATTCGCTAGGCAAGAGCAAAGAGGTATTTATTGTTTCCACTGATGAAACTTCCACCTATGTGGATCCGACAGGTCGCTACCTAAGAATGTACATTGTTGGCCACCATGACTTTGGCGCCGCAGCATCACAAAATTTAGTGCGCGAAATCCGGGAGAAATATATACCGGAAGCTACATTCCCAGGCGATGCCAAACTCTATTTAGGTGGCGCTCCTGCACAAGGCGTGGACTTAGTTGATCATCTCTTGAAATCATTCCCTTGGATTGTTTTATTGGCTCTTGTTATGGCCTACATAGTTTTATTGCGGGCTTTCAGATCTGTATTCCTTCCGCTGAAAGCCATTCTCATGGATCTCGCATCGATTGCTGTGGCATACGGAGCACTTGTCTTAGTGTTTAAGTTCGGCTTAGGTTCTGCAATTCTTGGTACCTACCGATTAGATCAAATTGAAGCTTGGGTTCTTGTCTTCCTATTCCCTGTCTTGTTTGGTCTATCCATGGACTACGAAGTCTTTATCGTCTCCAGAATGCGCGAGGCCAAATTGCATGGTGCTACCAATAACGAAGCAATCGTTGAGGGGTTAGCGCACACTGGTGGCGTTGTAACAGCCGCAGCAATCATTCTGGTGGGTGCACTTGGAGGATTAGTTAATGGGCACTTTGCGGGCCTTCAGGAGATCGGTATCGGCCTTGCCTTTGGAATTCTGATCGATGCCACAATCATTCGTGGACTTTTGTTACCAAGCACGATGGTTTTATTGGGCCGCTGGAATTGGTGGTTGCCTACATCAATAGCAAGAATTGTAAAAGTTAAAGCCTCGCCTCTCGAAGAACGAGAGACGAGGCTTTAACTCGACTTATTTTTTACTTAGTGACAGTGATTGAGAATTGGTATGACGGAATTTGATATCCGAGTGCCAACGCTGGGAAGTCACGATCAGAAGTCAACACTGGCATCATGCCGTAAGGCGTGTCAGCAAATGATGGCTGATTCGTGTACATCACTGGGTGGAGATCGATGATGTGAGTACCCGGTGCACCTGTTGCACGTAGGTGGATCACAACGTATCCATTGGAGTTAAATCCGCATCCATAACCCACGAAGCTGTTGTCGTATGTAACGGCCTGCGTATTATCGAATTGAGTCCAGCCCACACCCTTAAGGCTGATCGTAAATTCTTCTCCGGCTTTGAATGTGTTTGAAGGAGCACCTGATTGACCGCGTGCGATCACATCTGGAGCGGTTGAAAGGTCAGCCTTTGCAATTCCCATACCGATAACTTTTCCGGCCTTATCTAGGAATGGCAGAATGCTTTGCTTGAGGTAGAAAGGAATCTGAGCCTCAATAAGGTCGCCCTTCTTCACCTGCAGAACGTGCCATCCACCTAAGTTGTCAGGAATTGTGAGCTCTTTGGTGAATGTAGTTCCTGTGACATCAACTGTTGCAACTGGTAGAGCGTCATATGCCCAGCAAACACCGGTGCAGTTAACGCGGTTACCAACAACTGTTGCCCACACGATTTGGTGAGTTCCTGTTGTCGACATACCAGTCACAGTCATCGTTGTCTTTGTCTTGATGGTTCCACTAGATGTTGAAAGTGTTGCAACTGCTTTTGAATTTGGATCAAGGTTTGGATCAGTAGTTGACAACATCGTACGTGCAGCAACCGTTGCGTCCATTTGAGCAGGATAAATAATCTTTGCAGGAAGTAATCCGGCATCCTTCGTCACTTTAAAGATTCCAGTTCCGCTATTTGTATAAGGGATTGGAGATTGAATGACGTTGAGGTACGCGGTCTGCAATGCGTTCTTCACTTCAAGAACGTGATTGCCGACAGCGCCTGATGCACGAAGAATGACTTTTGCGGTTCCACGAGTCCACATGGACTGCATTTCGCCGGCAAAGTGGTTATCCCAATAAGCAGCTGCTCCAGCGGTGTACAAGCTTCCACCCATACCTGTATATGTAACAGTGATTGGTGTACCAATTGGACCGCTCTTAGGAGTCATTGTGAAACCACGTCCCATTTGGAATCCGCCGTGTGCAATAGCAACACCAGATTGAAGGGCATAGATATCGTGAATGCCACCGAAATCTTCTGGGATCTTAGTTTTGAAAGTAAATGCGCCTGTTGCATCTGTCGTTACGGTTGTCATACCCACGCTGAACTTATCTGCGAATGAATAACCCATGTAGTTGACAGTGTTTGGCTGAATATCTGCGCGCCATGTTGGGCTCAGAGTTGACCATGTGAGGTCAAGAGTCGCATTTGCAGCTAGCCCTGTACCGGAAATAGTCACTGCATCTCCAACATATCCCGTTGCTGGTGCGACGAGAAGGTTTGGCATCGTTGTCGATGTAGTGAACTTTGCTACCTTCACTCCCGTAAATGGAAGTGGCGCAACATTTGGAATTGCAGTTGGTGCAATTAGGTTGATTGGGGCTGGTGGAAGGCTATCTGCGCCAACCGCTGGGGTTACCATCGCAACAGTAAAGACAGATGCTGCGGCGATTCTAATTGCGAGGGATTTCTTACTACGTGAATTAAACGAAATTTTCATAATTATATTGCTCTCCGATTCCTTGAATCTATTTTAGTTTTTTTGTTATGTGCCTCTTATGAGACCGAGCCAGGAATCAATGAAGTTTCCTAGCTCGGCTCTATAAGTGATATTTAGTTATGCGGTTGGTACTGCGTAAAGTGTTACAAGCGAGCTTGCTGTGAAGTTTGACTGCCATGTTCCAACAGCACCCTTAAGTGCAGGAGATACATGAACTGTCTTCATTGCAGGAATGCGCTCATATACATATGCGCCATCAACCTTGACTGCTACTCCATTGAGAGTCTTGCGAACCAACTTGGTTGACATGACCTTCATGGTGTCTTGATCCTTAGCGATCATTGTGACCTTGTAGCTGATAACGCCAAGCGTGTTGTAAAGGCCAGCTGCTGTGCCGGTCTTCAAGACGCCTGTCCAGAATGCGACACCACTGTGGTTGCCATATGCAAGTGGAATACGATCCTTAACGCCTGCAACTTCGATGTAACCACTGGCTGTATTGGATGAATCCATTACTGCTCCGCCAAGGGTTTCGTTGTTGCCATAGACGCGCCAGACAATTGTTTGTCCCACGATGAATTGGCTGGTGATTGCGCAACTGACACCGAAACGTGGTGCGAGAACGCCTGTTGATCCGCTAGCAAGAACTGTGTCTACATAGAGGTGAATTGGTGAGATTTCACCTTGTACTGCAACGCCAACCTTGACAGTGAATGCGCCTGCATCAACTGTTGTGAAGTTAGCTGCATCGGTTGGTGTAAATGTTCCACCAAGGACTGTTGAACCAGCAGCCTTAGGTACCCACGAGCACTTAGCGACGAATGGTGTCACTGTTGTTGTTGCAACTGCTTCGCAGCCAACAATAACTACGCCTACTGCCTTAAAGGCAACTTTTCCTGCGCTACTTGCTGTTGCAGTGATAATCGCTGGATCTAATCCAAGGACTCCGCTGCCACCGGTGAGAACGAGTGTTGATGTGGTCGCTGCATATGCAGGGGTTCCGCCAACAACTGCTCCTCCGACTACTGCAAGGGCGCTGATTACAACGCCCGAGATGAATCTCTTCATGTGCTTTTCTCCTTATTTTTCTTACGCGGGTGTGTGAGAGCTATTTAGTAGTGATTGTTCCTGCAATAGTTGCAGTGAAATTACTTGTGAAACTTGCTCCTTCGGTTGTGGACTTCAGAATGAAGGAACCTTTTACTTTCAACGTTCCAGTAGCGCCGGCATACTTACCAGTTCCACCAGTGATGATGAGATCGCCCGTGAGTGCCATGTTGTCTCCAGCACCTGCATTTCCACAAGCTTTGGATGTTGACTTAAGTTCGAACTTAATGCTGTTGCCTCCACCGCTCAGAGTTCCTGAGTCATCGAATGAATCGCAACCTGCGGCAGCTCCAGAACCTGCCAATGCATCCATACCAGCGACATCGCCCTTGCCTTCACCTTTAACGGTTACTTGCAGATCTGATGCAGTAACTGTTCCTGCAACGGTTCCTGTGAATGTTCCGTCATAGGCAACTGACTTACTTGCAGCAGGTGCTGCTGTTGCTGCTGGCTTTGTTGCTGCTGGCTTTGTTGCTGCTGGCTTTGTTGCTGCTGGCTTCTTAGTTGAGTAGCCAGTTGGGCACTTAGCGGTTGTCACTTTCTTAACCGTTGTTCCCTTGTAGCAAGTTATTGTCTTTGTCGCTGCACTTGCGATATTCGCATTTGCAGTCATGACGCCAAAAGCCGTAACAATTACTAAGGCTTTAAGCAGTCTTGAGGTGTTTCTCGATTTCATTGCCATTCCCCACTCTCCATGAGTTATTTCTTGGTGCTTACGGGAGAATCTTTACACTGGAAAGGAATATATAAACGTTTAGTTTGAGGACTAGCACTTAGCGGGCTATTCCCTTAATCACATCATCTGGGGTATACGTGACCAGCTATTGCCTAGGTCACAAATATCGCTGAAATTGAAGGAAAGCCCCCTCAATTCTGTGACCATGCATACAGATAAATGGCTCACACTTGCCTATAAATCAAGCGATTTTGATGTACATCCATCATCTAAAACGCGTAAAACTGCGCCTATTTAAAGGTGAGTTTCTGAATTCGAGGACTCTTCTCCGGGCTCATCAAAAGCTCTACTTCGATCGTGACTTCGCCACTTTGTACTTTCCATTTTGCGAAAGACGCAGTTGGTGCGGTCATGGAATCATCAACTACAACCCATCGGCTTAGTCCTTGAGTTAATTTTGCAAGGGCCGAAATCCGATCTTCACGAGGTTGATCCATATGCATGTTTGGCGTGAACCACTGATTACATAATTCGTTGTTCCACTCACTAATTAATTGATTTACTACATCAATCGCTTCTTGTGTTCGCGTTGCAAGAGCAATTTTGGGTTTGTTGGATTTCTTAAATTGATGAACTATTTCATTCATAATTTTCATACCAGTTAAACCCATAGGCGCATAGGTCAAATTTGCGAGCGCGATAATCCCCCAGCCAGATTCTGCGTGCCATCGCATGTGTGATCCGAAACCAGGATAACCACCACTGTGCGATACGAAACGTCCAAGGTTTGCATCATCATCCACAAATAGTCCGTAACCATAACTTGAGGTCACGATTCTTTCGGCAATCTCCCCTTGCTCTTTAGCCATTACCGATTGCACTAATCGATAGGGATTTTGTGCCTCTGATTTTCCTTCTTGAAACATTGCAACCCATCTGGCC
>CAIYRR010000023.1 GCA_903928745.1 uncultured Actinomycetes bacterium
ATATCGATGATGTAGATGCCATTGCGCTCAGTGAAAATAAAGCGCTTCATCTTTGGATTCCATCGACGAGTCTGGTGTCCGAAGTGGACTCCGCTGTCGAGAAGTTCTCGCATTGTTACAACCGCCATGGCGGCACACTCCTTTTTGCGAATTCCATGAAGAATTCGCTCTCGGTTTATGGCCCAACTCTTTGTTGTGCCCGTCGCACTCATTGACACCGACCAAAAGTTTTACCTTGTGGACCGAGGTGGTTTAACGGCTTTTGCTAGCAAAACCCGCGAGTGCTGAGATGTCACAGATCAGGTGACCTGTGCGTTGGCAATCTTACCTGAGGTTTGAGCGTGAAAAATCCACAGGTTGCGCCTGATTACGCTCGAGGGTGAGCCTGTTTAAAGGCTGCCTGAAGGCGGGACGTTGAAACGTGGGTGTAGATCTGCGTAGTGGCCAAAGATGCATGACCCAAAATCTCCTGAACGGTACGTAAGTCCGCTCCGCCTTCTAAAAGGTGAGTAGCCGCTGAATGTCGAAGTGCATGGGGGCCCATTCGCTCGAATCCCTCCAGCGCCGAAAGTGCGTTATAGACAACAGTTCGAACAGTTCTTTGGTCAATGCGTTTTCCGCGCGCTCCAAGAAAAAGGGCGCTACCTGATTCACTTTTCCTAACTAAATCTCGCCCCTCTTTTAACCATTGCTTCAGCGCCGCCATGGCTGGATTACCGATAGGAATTGTTCTCTCTTTATTTCCTTTTCCCAGAACCCGGATTGTCTGGCGCTCATAATCAATATCGGCTAAATCAAGTCCACATAATTCAGCGACTCGGGCACCAGAGGCGTACAAGATTTCCACCATCGCGCAATCTCGTAAAGCAATCGGACCTTCCTCTTCGCCTACCCGAACCGCAAGTGCATCCATAGCAAGGGAGGCGCTCTCGACATCGAGTACTTCGGGCAAGGTGCGGTGCGTTTTCGGAGTCGCTAGCGAAACTCCCACATCAGTCGTCGTGTATCCGTTCTTATCTAGCCATTTTGTGAAGAGGCGAATAGAAACAGCCCTGCGAGACATTGAAGTCCGGGCTCCACCTTTGACTTGCATATTCGCAAGCCAGGAACGCAAATGTGAAAGTTGTAAATCGGAAATCGATTCAAGCCCTAATAAATCTAAATGTGCGATCAGGGATTCAAGATCTCCTAAGTAAGCCCGAACGCTGTGCGCCGCTAAATTTCTCTCCGTCCGAAGATGTCGCTCGAAAGCAACTACAACTTCATTAAAGCCTTCGGTGGACATGTCCCTAGGTTACTCGGGAGACCTGCCTTGACGGAGTAAGCCGAAGGTGACCGCATCTTCAAGTGCCATTGCCGACGCTGCAATGACGTTTTCATGTACACCAACCGTGTTCCATTCACCCTTTGCATCGCTCGTTTCGACGAGGACTCGCGTAATAGCACCTGTACCGAGGCGACCTTCAAGAATGCGAACCTTGTAGTCAGTCAACTCCAAGGAAGCCAACTCTGGATAGAACTGCAACAGACCAGAGCGCAGGGCATTATCGAATGCGTTTACGGGACCATTTCCTTGGCCATTGCAAGAAATCTTTTTACCTTGTGCGGTAATCGTCACTTCCGCGGTCGTCGTGATTGTGCGATCTGGGGATTTCTCAACCGTAGTGATCCAATGATCAATTGTGAAAAAGCGAGGACGTACTCCCGTTGCTTCTTCGCGAAGAAGCAACTCAAAAGATGCGTCGGCAGCTTCAAATGTAAAGCCACGAGATTCCATCTCCTTGACTCTATCCACCACGCGACCAATGAGTTCACGGTCGCCATGGAGATCCACTCCCAGTTCTTGGGATTTCAATTCGATGGATGCTCGTCCTGCCATATCCGAAACCAACATGCGCATATCGTTTCCGACTGCTGAGGGATCCTCGTGTTGATACAAAGAAGGATCCACTTTGATAGCACTGGCGTGTAATCCCGCCTTATGGGCAAATGCTGAAACCCCCACATAAGGCTGACGTGCACTTGGCGAAATATTCGTCACTTCTGCAACAGCGTGAGAAATCCGGAAAGCTTCTGGCAAGAAACCATCAGGCAGGACTTGACGCCCCTTCTTCAATTGCAAATTTGAAATGATTGTCACTAAATCAGCGTTACCCGTTCGTTCTCCATAACCATTGAGGGTTCCTTGAACATGTGTTGCGCCTGCAGCCACCGCGGCCATGGAGTTTGCAACTGCGCAACCCGTGTCGTTATGGCAATGAATTCCCAGTCGCGCAGAACTCGCTTGCAAAACTTCATGAACAATCTCTGAAAGTTCATCAGGCAACATTCCGCCGTTTGTGTCACATAGTGCAATGACATCTGCGCCAGCTTCGGCAGCAACTCGCACGACCTCAAGAGCATAGGCACGATTAGAACGATATCCATCAAAGAAATGTTCGGCATCGAGAAAAACGCGTTGTCCGTTTTCACGCAAGTGCTTGATGGAATCCACAATCATTAAAAGGTTTTCATCCAGCGTTGTTCGAAGAGCTAGATCGACGTGGCGATCATAGGATTTCGCAACGAGGGTCACCGCAGGCGCACCGCTATCTCGAAGTGCAACGAGAAGTGCGTCATCTTCTGCTCTCACATTGGGACGACGAGTTGCTCCGAAGGCAACAAAGGTCGCATTCTTAAGAACAAGTTCTTTCTTAGCGCGGGCAAAGAATTCAGTATCTTTTGGGTTAGCACCTGGCCAGCCACCTTCAATGAAACCCACACCTAAGTCATCTAAGTGACGTGCGATGGCTAACTTGTCGTGAACGGAGAGATTTAAACCCTCTTGCTGAGCGCCATCGCGCAAAGTGGTGTCATATATATGGAATGCATCGGAGATTGGCATTAGAGGACTTTCTTCATCCAATGATGGGTATCTGCAATGGTTCCATGTTGAATACCAAGCAAGGTGTTGCGGATCTGCATCGTAATCACGCCTGGATTTCCATCACCAGTGACCCATGTACCCATGGCGCTCTTGGCACAACCGACGGGAGAGACAACAGCTGCAGTTCCGCAAGCAAAAATCTCAGTGATCTCACCACTGGCAACACCATCTCGCCACTGGTCAACGCTGATCATTCCTTCTTCGACTTTGTACCCGAGATCTGCAGCAACGCTCAAAATTGAATCACGAGTAATGCCAGGCAATAAAGTTCCGGTGAGCTTAGGAGTGAAGATCGTCGCGCCAGCGCCCGAGCCTTTAACGAAATACAAATTCATTCCGCCCATTTCTTCAATCCACTTGCGCTCTACGGCATCAATCCACACAACCTGATCGCAACCTTCCTTGGCCGCAGCTCGTTGAGCAACGAGCGAGGCTGCGTAGTTGCCGCCACATTTTGCTTCACCTGTTCCGCCCAGAGCAGCACGTACATACTCCGTTGAAATCCAAACAGTTACTGCATTTGCTGGATTGAAATATGCGCCAGCAGGTGTTGCTATCAACATATACAACGCACGATTGGAGGGACGTACTCCTAATCCCACCTCTGTAGCAAACATAAAGGGACGAATATAAAGAGACTCCCCTATCTTTTCAGGAACCCATCCAGCATCTTGCTTAACAAGTGCATCAACTGTTTCGAGGAATAACTCCTCGGGCATTTCTGGAAGCGCGATTCGCGCAGCGCTACGTTTGAAACGTCCAGCGTTTGCTTCGGGGCGAAAAAGCGCGATGGAACCATCAGGCTGGCGATAGGCCTTCATGCCTTCAAAAATCTCTTGGCCATAATGGAAAACCATTGCAGCAGGATCTAAGGAAATAGGTGCATACGCTTTTAGTTCGGGAGTCCCCCAACCATCTGCTTCGGTCCACTCGCACACAACCATGTGATCGGTGTAGTACTTACCAAAACCTGGTGCCGCAACTTTTTCTTCGCGCTCGGCATCAGGGACCGCATGAGTGGATGGAGTGATCGTGACCGACATGATTATCCTTTCAGCGCTTGAACAAGCGCATCTCCCACTTGCGTAGTGCTTCTCTTTGCATCTCCACGAACACGAAGATCGGATTCGACAGCACTCTCGATATCGCGAGCGGCATCTGCAAAACCAAGATGTTCAAAAAGCATTGCTACCGACAAAATAGTTGCAGTTGGATCAGCAATATTCTTGCCAGCAATGTCAGGAGCAGAACCATGGATTGGCTCAAACATTGAAGGGAATTTGCCTGTTGGATTGATATTTCCAGATGCGGCCAGGCCGATACCGCCAGAAATAGCAGCAGCGATATCTGTGAGGATGTCTCCGAATAAGTTATCGGTAACTACGACATCAAATCGGCCTGGATTGGTAATAAAGAACATTGCAGCTGCATCAACGTGCAAATAATCAGTTGAAATTTCAGGAAACTCTTTTGCTACTTCATTGAATGTGCGAGTCCAAAGACTTCCAGCGCGGGTAAGTACATTGCTCTTGTGGACCAATGTTAATTTCTTGCGCGGACGAGCCATCGCGCGGGCAAATGCATCACGAATAACTCGTTCTGCACCGCGTCGAGTGTTGAGACTTTCCTCCGTTGCAATTTCTGCATCGGTACCCAATGCAAGGACTCCACCGGCGCCAACGTATGGGCCTTCGGTTCCTTCGCGGACAACGATGAAATCAATGTTGTCCACGCCTGCTAAGGGTGAAGTCACTCCTGGAAAAAGCTTTGTTGGTCGAAGATTTACATAATGATCAAAGGCGAAGCGAATCTTCAACAACAGTCCACGCTCAAGAACACCACTTGGAACAGTTGGGTCTCCGACTGCGCCCAGCAAAATTACATCACTCTTAGCAATCTCATCCATTACAGAATCCGGAAGCGCTTCACCTGTGCGATGCCAATAACCAGCGCCTAGGTCGTAATGTGTCTTGGCAAAGGTAATCCCATATTTTGCCGCAACCACGTCGAGAACTTTGAGGCCTTCACCAACAACCTCAGGTCCGATTCCATCTCCAGCTATTACTGCAAGATTAAATGATTTCTTTGACATTGTTTATGCACCTAACGTTACTGAGCGAGCCAAGTCGGCTCCGGTGATTTTGGCCAAATTGGCGACAACATCTGCGGGAACCGGAGAGTCGACAGTAAGAGCCATGAGCGCTTCTCCGCCTTGATGGCTACGAGCAACTTGCATTCCTGCAATATTGATTGAAGATTCGCCAAGTGTATTTCCGACGGTTCCGATAACGCCTGGGCGATCGGTGTAGC
>CAIYRR010000024.1 GCA_903928745.1 uncultured Actinomycetes bacterium
CATTCCAGGTTATCAACAACACGCCTAGTTTTATTATTTTTGTCAAAAGGTCTATACTGTAAGTACATAGAGTCCCACGCGTTACGGACAATCCCTAGTGGTTCGGAAACTTCCAAAAGAGCTGAGCCCACTTGCCAACGTTCGCCAATCACGGCACGTGTTACATATATTCCCTGGGTTGTGATGTTCTCGCCAAATTTTCCATTGCTTATTTCAATGCCTAGTTCTTGCTCCCACCAATCAGAATCTTCGCGTGCATAGGCATAGACCGCTGCGTGATATCCCCCGTGGACTTTTCGATCGACAATTACATCACCAGCAACACCATCATTTTCTAGCCTGACCGGACCCGCAACAGGTCGTTTATCTATTCCTGTTCTTCCCTCGCTACCGGTCCAGTCGCCTTCATGAACTACAGCCGTGACATTGACTGATAAGAGTTTTCCAGAGGCGATGAACATACCTGCAGACTATAGTTAATAAACACTTGGGAGGAGAGCCCACATTGGTGATTCACGTTAATCGTCGAGATATTTTCAAGATTGCAGGCATTGGCGCAGCAACAGCGGGCATTGGCGCAATACTAAACAAGGTCCTGATTTCTCCGGCTGGAATACCCATCAAGAAACTGAATTCAGTCTTACCCAAGGCACTAAAGTTTTTGCCAACTCCACCAGTTGATCCTTCTGTTAAAACCCCAGGTTTAACGGCACTTTTTACGCCTAATAAGGAATTCTTTCGTATCGACATTGGCAACGGGATACCTGATATTTCTCTTGATACATGGACTTTGAAAATTGGCGGCATGGTTGATCACCCAACCCAATTCACTTATCAGGAACTTATTAGTCGACCAATCTTCGAACTCGACGCAACAATCGCCTGCGTTTCTAATGAAGTTGGTGGAAAATTAATTGGGAACGCTCGATGGACGGGAATTAGTCTGGATGACTTAATTGCCGAAGTCGGTCCAGCAAAGAACGCGGATCAAGTGATGAGTTTTTCTGATGATGGTTTCTCTGCAGGGTTTCCTATCGCCGCACTCGATGGCCGCGGTGCAATGATTGCATTTGGGATGAATGGTGAGGTTTTGCCTCTCGAAAATGGATATCCAGCGCGAGTTATTGTTCCCGGCCTTTACGGATACGTCTCTGCAACTAAATGGGTCAATCGCATAGAGGTCACTCGCTTTGATCGGCAAGAAGGTTACTGGATGCCACGTGGATGGTCTGCGCAAGGTCCCATAAAACTTGAATCACGAATTGATACACCACAGAGTTCTGGATTCTTTAGCGATGCTAAATCAATCTCTGCCGGAAATACCGTAATTGCAGGCGTCGCCTGGTCATCTATGGAGAGTATTGCGCGAGTTGAAGTGCGAGTAAATGGTGATTCATGGATGGATGCAACGCTTGGACCAGAATTGGCTAACACAACATGGAGGCAGTGGTGGGTTGATTGGAAGGCCGTCAAAGGAACTTCGTCAATAACAGTACGAGCTACTAATAGTTCTGGTGAAGTTCAATCCAGCAATATTGTGGGAACAGTGCCCAATGGCGCCGAAGGTTGGCATACGATCAACGTGAAAGTATCTTGACGTTCAAAGTTTAGGTACGCTGGTGGAATGAAAACTGACGCGAATATTTCAAGAAGTGTTTTAGTTACTGGTGCCGGAAACCCAACGGGAATCGGTTTTGCTGGGGCTAAAGCCTTAGGTTTACTGGGCTATCGCGTAGGTATTACATCAACCACGGATCGTGTTTGGGATCGCGTCAAAGAACTTGAAGCACTTGGAATCGAAACATTTGGATTTGTCGCCGACTTGACGAGTGAATCACAAGCGAACGCACTCGTTGGCGCTTTCTTAGAGCGCTTCAAATCATTGGACGTCGTGGTTAATAATGCAGGAATGACAAGCGTTTCTGACCCCGCCGCTGATGGAGAAGGACCGCTAGAAGACTATTCACTGGAAATTTGGCATAAAGCCTTAGCCCGAAATATTGATACGACAATGCTCGTTACCAAAGCATCTATCCCTCACATAAGGAAAAGTACCGCGGGACGCGTTATTAATATTGCCAGCGCAACAGGACCTGTGATGGTCATGCGTGACACTGTTGCTTATGCGACCGCGAAAACAGCACTCATAGGTTTCACCCGCGCAGTGGCGTTGGATTACGCGCACCTGCCAGTGACGGTCAATGCAATTGCCCCAGGGTGGATCGCCAGTTCCACCGAATCTGAACATGAGATTCGCCAAGGTGCAGCAACACCTATGAAACGACGTGGCACATCCGAGGAAGTTGCATCGGCAATAGTCTGGCTTGCAAGTCCCGGTGCTTCTTACATCACTGGTCAATGCATTGTTATTGATGGAGGAAATGCACTACCTGAAGAGCGGGCTTAATCATTGCGAAAGTTCTAGTAATTTCTTCAGTGTAAGAACCTCTTGGGTTTTTTCAATCTCGCTCACAAGCGCGAGAAAAACAACAGCAGTTGTCATTGCATCACCCAAAGCATGATGGGGCGCATATACAGGCAGATTAAGTTTTCGAGCTAGAAATTCAAGTGACGGCTCATGATCACTCGATTCATCGGCATAACCGGAAAATCGAGCAAGAGCAGCGGTATCGATTATATTCTTAGGGAACTTATAACCTTGTTTTTTGAGTGGAGCAGAAAGAAATCCTCGTTCGACCCATCCAGCATGAGTCACCAAAAATCGATTTCCGATATGAGTAACGAACTCCGACATTACTTGATCAACGGGTCTAGCAGACTCCAGATCAACGCCACGCAATCCATGAACCTGAATCGATGAAATGGATGGTTTGTTTACCGGTGAAATCTCTTCGTAGAAATTGCCAACACTAGAAAAACGACCATCGGTAATATTTATCGCGCCGACTGAAATTACCTCGTCCTTTTGGAATTCAAGGCCGGTAGTTTCAATATCTACAGAACAAAATCCATAACTTCGCCAATGTTGATTTAGATCAGGTTTTGACCACTTCATGGCAACCGAGTCGACCATTCACTTTCCATTGTTGTTTGAATGCTTGATATAGCCCGGAAAGTCTCACGCAGGTGCCTACGGGTCAATGAATCAAGAGATTCTGGAGAGATCCAAGTAGTTGCCGGCCTTCCCGCCCGAATTGCAGCAATTTCCTCATCGAAAACGAGTTGGTGGATATCGGTAAAAGCAGAGGAAAGAATTTCTGGTTCTTCGCCAAGCAACAACCCCGCTTCACTCGCACGAGCTATCCGTTCTATTGTCCCTCCGCGAACATCGCCAAGAGCAATCGATAGCCAGCGAGCCAATGAAGCGATTGGAGCGAGGCCGCCTTCTTTAAGATTCAAATCTCCACGATTCTCACCTGAATGATCAACGACAAAATCCTTAACGAAGCCGATGGGTGGTTTCTTTGCCACTGCAAAGCGCAATGAATCCGCTAAGTATTCTCGGGTCCTGGTCGTCTCACGTATGTTTTCCAAGATCGTGCGCCCCAGCACGGGTTGCGTTAAAGGTTGATTATCAGCGGCGATGGATGAAAGAAGTAACGCACCTGCACGTGTTGGATCAGTCAACCAACCGCTAGATACCTCAATCCATGCTGCCCTGGATCTACTAAACAATCCATTATCTGCGTTCGCTCCATTGGAACAACGTTCGAGACCACACTTTTCCATCAGGCTAAGAATATGTTTTGCGTTATTCCATATTTCCTCCGAAGGATCATGGTCGCCAATCTGATCTGCCCAAACAATTGCAGTGTCAACATCCGAGGCCGGCAATGGTTCGCCTCTAGCGATTGATCCCAGGATTAACCAAGAATGCGGAACAGGTTCATTGACTGAACTAGAGAGTGTTAAGAGCCGAGTCAATATCGCACCGACAATTGCAGACATCAAACCCGCAACATGTAATGAAGGTATGCCACTGTCATGAAGTTCTACTAGTGAAGGTTTGAGAAGTAGCGCTGCGGAGGATAATTCATCAATACTCAGAGCTGACTCAATTGCTGCTCTGATAAGCAGAGGGTTGCGAAGTTGCACCGACGAAAGGTCCATTGCACGTACAACACCTAATGGTTTATCAAATTCATCTACAACGACAAGGTGATGAACTCCGCGCTCTACCATTTGTAGAAATGCCGAAGCCAATGTCGCGCTCTTGGAAACCGTAATTAGTGGGTAACTCATCATCGCGCCCACTGGTGAATCAATAGAATATTGACCTCGCCCTACTTTGCTACGGAAATCGCGATCAGTTACTAAGCCCACTCCGTCGCGCGATTCAATAAGTGCAAAAGATTGCTCTGTCTCTGTCATCTTTTTCGCAGTGTCTCGAATTGATTCTTCAGCTTTTACCCACAATATGTTGCGCATGTAGCGAGTGACATTTGATTGCGCGTCAGACATCAGCGCACTCGCGGTTAAACGGTGGCGCGTAATGAGGGTTCCAAAATGGCTGAATTTAAGGGCCGATGGGTCTTCCACTAAATCTCTTGGGTCAGGAAGCCTGTAACACAATGTGTCTTCAGATGCCCGCACTGAATACTGTGGAGGCAATCCTGTAAGGACCGAGATATGCCCAAAAGCATCTCCTGCTCCGAGTTGGTCAACAACATTGCCTTTATCGAGAACTTCTACGGCACCAGTACGGACAATATATAAATGGTCAAGGGGTTCTGATCCCGCGGAAACAATTACCGTATCGCGAGAAAAATACTCAACATCAATATTTGCCGAAATCTTCTCGAGGTCTTGATTGGATAATGCATTAAAGGGAGGCTGCTTGGCCAAGAAATCAGTGAACTCTTGCACCGACAACCTCCAAAACTGGGATGTTCATTATGAAGTCATGCTCAGCGTAATGCCTGTGGATGCATTAGTTCTACAAATAGTCGACTGCTTCACTGACAAATGGATTCTCTGTTGCCGCAAGTCCATAACCAATAACGGCAGGTAACTCGACACCCGATGAAAGCCAACTTTTATCCAGATACTTTGCGGTGAAAGCGCTTACAACTTCTGGGGTGAAGATAGATGGGCAAATATGTTCAATACCCGCCATGAAATTAAAGTGTACGTGTGTTCCACCCGTTGATTCAGGTGGCACATACATGTAAGCCAGAATGTCTCCCTTCTTCACATGCTGTCCTAGTTTAACTTTGATGAATGCCTCGTAGAAATGAGGCGATGGCTCCATGATCAGCGGTTCCAAACTGTAATCAGCAAAAACAGGTACTCCTTTGTCAGTAACTGCAAAAGCCAAAACAACCCCGTACCGTTGATGTCCATTACCGTTGGTGGTAGCCATTGTGTATTGATTAGTTACCAGCTCGATAATTCCATCGGCGAAAGCGCGCACAACAGGGTAAGCGGTTACATTGCTCGTGCCTCCGGTATTAGTCCAATGGCCATCAGTATTGCTCCAATGCACATGAAGTCCACCATGTGGTGCTTTCGACTTTTGACCGAGATAAGGAATGGTGAATATTGCATTGCTAAAATCGACAGGGAATACAGACGAGAGATTCGTTTTGAAAGTTGAGAGTAAAGGCAAGCCCGCGTATTGATTTGCTCCCTGATTGTTTTGAGTGTTTGCGTTGTTCTGGTTGTTCTGGTTGTTCCCACTACTTTGATTGTTCTGGGGGTAGGTGTTTGAAGGACTTGGCGAAGGAGTGGAATTCTGTGGCGGAGATTGCGTAGGCATTGTTGTCTTTGGTACCAAGACTTTTACCCAGATCAATTTCTTTTTAACTAAAGAGCACACCATCTTTTTGGAACCAGAGCCATAATAAGAATTTACTTGTCCGCATTTAGAGCCAGCCACAGGAGTTGTCGCGGCAAAACTTATAGATGGGGCGATTGCCATCAGAAGCCCCAAAGCAGCAGTTGCAATTCTGCGCATGGCAAGAAAATAGCACCGCCTAAGATATAAGCCAAGGAAGAAGGTAGGCACCACCCCTATTGCTTTAGCTGGTCAAGCACTAAACTTCCATGAAACTTAATTGAGCTATCGTTGAATGGAGCATCCCGTGGTCGTAACTGCCATATTTAAAGCCAAGCCTGGCAAGGAAGAAGAATTGCGCAACGAGCTCCACGGAGGCGCTAAGGAATCTTGGAAGGAAACAGGCGTTCGCGGCTACTTTGTTCATGAAGTTATTGATCAACCTGGCACGTTTATGAACATTGAGGTTTATGTTGATGAAGCAGCATTCAAATCACACCTTGAGACGCCTCACGTAAAATCATTCTTAGGCAAGTTGGATGATTTACTATCCGAGCCATTGACAGTGTTTCAGGGCAATGCGATTTTTGAGGGAGAGAATTCAAAAGCTGCTATCTAGCGCTTTGAATACCCAAATATATGCGCCGTTTACTTTCCGTTGAGCGACACCAGAAAATCCTCGAACGCGTAGCCTCTGAGAACGCCGTGGATTTTGCGAGTTTGGCAGACGAACTTGGCGTTTCATCAATGACGATTCGTCGAGATCTTCATATTCTCGAAGAGGCCGGGTACTTAAAGACAACACGCGGAGGAGCCTCTGCCCAATTAGTAAATACTCAAGATCTCTTACTTCACCCACGCGCGACGGATCAAACACTTGCGAAAACCCAAATTGGACAATATGCCGCCTCGCTTATGGAGAGAGGAGAGGTCATATTTATTGGAACTGGCTCTACCACTGCAGTCTTTGCTCAGTTCCTCCCCAATAATCTTGACTTAACCGTAATCACACCTTCTCTTGCACACGCATCACTGCTGGCTTCTCGAGGTGTTGACGTGATAAGTACGGGCGGCGTTGTAAAGACAGATGACTTGGCTCAATCTGGTGTAATCGCACAGGATGCAATCAATAGGTTTATGGCCACTCGCACCATCATTGGTACGCGTGGTGTTTCGAAAAACGGCGGACTTACTGAATTTGACCAAGAGATTTCAGATATTAATCGAGCGATGATTGAACGCTGCGAAGAAGTCATTGTGTTAGTAGATCCCTCTAAGGCGGGGGTTACGGCAAACTACAGAGTCTGTGAAATTGAAAATGTCGATGAGTTTGTAACATCCAACGATGGCCTGGTAACCCTCAGGCGTGAACTTGGTTCCGATGCAACTATTTTGACTCCGAACGGCTAACATTTCATCACATAACCTGTGTTAGATTTTGTTCCTACAGAGAGGGAACTTGCATATGAGTATCCAATTATCTTCAATTTTTAGCGCGAAAAAGCCCATTATCGGGATGGTTCACCTGCCTGCATCACCAGGGCAACCACAATTTAAGAGTTCTCCTGATCTCAAGGCGATGATCGCTGCCATCAAATCTGACATTCAGGCGCTTCAAAATGGTGGGATTGATGGCCTGCTTTTTTGCAATGAGAGCGATCTTCCGTACACCACCCATGTGAATTCCGAAGTTGGTACTTGGACAACTTTCCTTGTTGGTGCAGTACATGATCAATTGAAGATTCCGTACGGTGTCAACCTTCTCTGGGATCCAATTGCTTCCATCGAGGCTGCATCCTCCTGTGGTGCTTCATTTGTGCGAGAAGTTATGTGTGGATCATTTGCTAGCGATATGGGATTGCTTGCTCCAGATCCAGCGCTTATTGCTCAAACACGAACTCGCCTTAAGGCAGAACACATTGCACTTTTCACAAATATTGTTCCTGAATTTGCATCAGCACTGGAAGGCCGCACAGTTCAACAACGTGCCCGTGCGGCAGAATATTTCGGCTTTGATGCAATTTTAATCTCGGGTCCAGTTGCAGGTGTTCCCTTCAGCAACGAAGATCTCCTAGCCGCCAAAGAGAGCGCGAAGAAGATTCCTGTTTTTGCTAATACAGGAGTTAATGCAAAGACTATCGCCGAGACTTTAACAATCGCTGATGGCGCCATTGTCGGAAGCAGCATGAAGGTAGATGGCAAAACTTTTAATCCAGTTGATCCACAACGAGTAATCGAACTCGTTGAAGCAGCCAATAAATCTCGTTAGGAGTAAGTGAAATGGCAAAGGTATCTTTCATTGGTCTTGGAATCATGGGCTCGGGAATGGTGGGCAACCTTGTCAAAGCTGGACACGAAGTAACTGTGTGGAATAGGTCTTCAAGTAAATATCCAGAAGTAGAAAAGATTGGCGCAAAAACGGTTTCCGACCCGGCTCAATTACTTCCAGGTGCGGATTTCCTCATGTACTGCCTTTCTGATGATGCAGCAGTTGACGCTGTTATTTTGAACGGAACTTCATTAGCTACGAAAGTCGAACCTGGCACTGTTGTCATCGACCTATCAACTATTGACCCTGTAACAAGTGCAGCAGAGCGAAAAGTTTACGAAGAACGAGGAATTGAATTTCTTGATGCTCCAGTGTTTGGAACTAAAGGCGAAGCACGAGATGGTGGTCTATGGATCGTTATCGGTGGAGATGAGAAAACCTATGAGAAGGCCCTCCCTGTATTAGAGCCAATTAGTGAAACCCTCCACTACATGGGTGTGGGTGGCAACGGTACGAAAATGAAACTGGTTGGAAATTTACTTGTTGCTTCCCAGATTGTTTCCATTGGTGAAGCGCTCTCACTAGCGAAAAAGGCTGGGCTTAACCTTACGAAGGTTCTGGAAGTTGCAGCCGTAGCAGACTTTAAGACCCCAATTTATGCAGGTGTTGGTGCAGGGGTAATAAAGGGCGATTACGAAGTGAATTTCCCTCTCAAGTTAATGCTCAAAGATGCAAAACTCATCCAAGCATTTGCTGCTCGATTGAATTCCCCCGTGACGATAGCTGTCACTACTGAGGAATTGGCCGCAGAGGGTGTAGCCGCTGGCATGGGAGACCTCAATGCCTCGGCCATCGTTAAGGTTATTTCTAATCGCGCGGGAGTGGATCTCAACGAATCCACTCGCTAGGAATTAGTAACCTAGTTCGTGCAGCTTGTGCATCGACTCTTTTGTCGATTGGTACAAGGATGAATAAATGTCGCTAAGCGGAGCATAAGTCTGCGCTAAGGAAGCATCTGGTTCTACAACCTTTGCTTTTCCTTGCCAAACAAGAATTTCTTCAGGCCCAGCAACTAGCCCGACAGCGATGCCAGCCAAGAATGCATCACCATAGGAAGCGCCAAAAGTCAGAGGTGCAACTTCTTGTGGAACTCCGCTGATATCGCTTATAGCCTGGAGCCAAACTTTATTCTTTGTTCCTCCGCCAACAGCTTTAATTCTGCGTGGACGTGCACCGATTCCTGTAAAGAGATCCACGTGTTGTTTCACACCATGAGCCATTCCCTCGAGAACGCCCCTGAATAAATGTCCGCGCGTATGAGTCAGACTTAAACCAAAAATCATTCCGCGTGCACGTGGATCCATAATTGGTGTGCGCTCTCCACTGAAATACGGAAGAACAACGACGCCTTCGGCCCCTGGTGGAGTTTGCGCTGCTTCGGCAGCAAGAACTGCATATGCATTCTCGCCGCCCGCCTCTTCGGCGTCGATTAATTCTTTAGCGAAGTTATCTTTAAACCAACGTGTCAGTGCACCGCTAGTCGCCATACCTGCAAGCAAGCACCATGTGCCAGGGAAAAGATAAGGGTTTGCCCAGAGGCGCTTATCTCGTGCTTGATCATTGTCGGTTACCTGAATCATGAAGATCGTGGAGCCGTACATCATCATCATTTCACCTGGCTCGATAACGCCAACACTCAGCGCTTCAGCTCCGGCATCAATTGTTCCGGTAGTAACAGGAGTTCCGACTGCGAGTCCTGTTTGCTCAGAAGCCTTTTCGGTAATGTGTCCGGCTACCTCGTGTGACCACAGAATCTCAGGGAGTTGATTTATTTCTACTATTCCTTCGGTGTACTTCGGATTCCATTGACGTTTCCATGGGTCATACATAGGAACCATGCCGCCAGCGGAGAAGTGATCAACGACTACCCGAGACGTTAGGCGAGCAACAATGAAGGTTGCAGCGTCCACAAACCAACGTGCTTTTGCATAAACCTCTGGCTCATTCTTTTTGATCCACATAATCTTTGGCCCGGTAGCTTGTGATGAAAGGCAGTTAGCCGCCTCGTTAAAAATTACATCTTCGCCATGTATCGCGTTGAGCTCGTTGATCTCCTCAACTGCGCGAGTATCTACGCCATAGAGAATTCCCATGCGAAGCGGATTGAAGTCTTCATCGATGGGAAGGACGTCAGGTCCGATTGCACTCACTCCAACGCCTTTGATGTCCTCTGGTGAGACACCAGCGGTTGTCAGTAAGGTCTTGGAAAGAGTACAAAAATCGCCCCACCATGTTAATTCAGCATCATGCTCTGCCCAACCGGCATGAGGAAAGAGCATCTTGTGTGGGACGGCGGCTTGGGCGATTACCTCGCCTTTGGGTGTAGTGAGAACGCCTTTTGATTCATACGTCCCAATATCGATTCCAAGAAGTAGATCCTGACCCATGACTGCCCCTTCGTTATGTGAACATCAACCTCGAGAGAAATTCTCCTCTGTTGGGAACTTCTCAACAACACCTACTAATAAATTCTTCAACTCTTCAAGATCTCCAAGTGAACACATTTCAACGCCCGAATGGGTATATCGCGTTGGCCATGAAACATCTACGCATGCAATTCCGCCGCCGACTAGTTGCACATATGAGGCATCCGTTAAAAGCCCCATCGTTGCATGACGTTGTAAATGAACGCCTTTAGATTTTGCTGATTCCTCAACCAATGCCAATAGACGAGGGTGTGGGATCAAACCATTGAGCGTGCCTCGACCATGGAATGTGTATGTACCAACAACTGGTCCAGAACCGAGTACTACCCCATTACCATTTTTGATATCTGGAGTATCAGAAGCCGCAACAAGATCGATGCTGATTGCAGCTGTTGGAGAAATTTGCTGAGCAGCAACCATTGCGCCACGTAAATTGAATTCCTCTTGAACCGTCCCAACAAGGTGCAAAGTGACTTTTGGGCGATTCTTTTTGAAATGCTGGGCAAGTTCGACTAGTACCGCGCACCCACCACGATCATCAAGAGATGTCGCAGTTACTCGGTTATTGACCAATCTTTCAAAACTCGGACGATACAAAACGGGTGTTCCGACTCGGATGCCAGCGTCTTCTACTTCCTTGGCACTAGTTGCCCCGATATCTACATAGCAGTCACCGATTGGTTTTACTTTGTATTTATCCTCTGGCGGGGTCAAGTGATGGGAAACAAAACCGATCACGCCATTAACAATCTTCCCGCCAGGTGCTTGCAAAACAACATTAGAGGCCGCAAGGATTCGCTCGGGTACTCCGCCGACACGTTCGATGCGAATAAAACCATTCTCTTCAATACCTTTAACAATCATGCCCAAAGAATCGGTGTGGGCAAAAATCATTAAATCTGAACCTTCGGGTTCGGTTCCTTTAATAGTTGCAATAACGTTGCCGAGTACATCAACGCGAATTTCATCAACGAGGTCTGTTAGGTCTGCCTTGAGTTTCTTAATCATTTCATCTTCAAAACCAGCCATAGCCGGTGTCAAGCAATACTTTTCTAGCCGCTCAACAAGAGACATTATGACCCCAATGATTTCGCGATTGACCTACGGACTCTCCGTCTTTCTAGAACAACATTCAAAATCATTACGAATACAAGGACACCACCTTGTGAAACCAAGTAAAAGAATTGACTAAAGCGCAGCGCATTAAAGCCTGAGGCAACCATCTGCAAAACCGCTGTAGCAAGAATTACTCCGGTCACTGTGCCAAATCCACCGCTCGGATTTACACCGCCAAGTACGACGACGACGATAGCAAGCAAAATGTAGGAGGAACCAAAGTCTGGACTAGCCGCAGATGTACGTGAAGCGATTAACAGACCAGCAAGAGAGGAGAGAAAGCCAGAAATTAAGTAGGTCCAGGCAATTACTTTTCTGTCGCCCATCACGCTGTACTGAGCAGCTTTACGGTTAGTACCTACAAGGAAGACCTTCAGACCCAATGTGGTTCTGTTAATAAGGAATCCAACTCCCATGGCAATAACAATTAGCAAAACCATTGGGGTTGGGATCCCGAAGAATGTTCCATTTCCCACTCGCATAAATTGATCCGGAAGACCCGAGACTGATTTTCCATCAGTTATACCAATTGCAATACCGTTGAATAAAGTCATTGTGGCCAAGGTTGCAAGAATTGGCGTGACGTTGAGCCAGGCTACCAAGAGCGAATTGACCATGCCGCAAAGAACTCCAACGACAATCCCAACTAAACAAGCAATAAGAATCCAGTGAATTGGTTCGCCACCGGACTTATTGATGTGCATTGTCATAATCCATGATGCGCTCAGCGCTGCGGCGTTGGAGATGGAAACAATTGATAAATCAATTCCACCGGTAATCATTGAAAGCATGACGGCGATACTCAGGATTGCAATCTCTGGAATTTGGTAGGACATTGATTTGAAGTTATCTGTCGTGAAAAAGATGTCGCTGGATGTGTAAGAGAAGAACAGGAAGATTCCTGCGGTGATGATCATCAACTGCATGATCTTTCGATCCGCTAGCAATCCTGTATTTAGCTTGCTGAAACGCTCGTTCATTTTTCAGCCGCCTCATCATTTGTTACTACTCTTCTATTCTTCGCTTTTCTAGATTCCCCGATTGCCTGTGCGGTGATTGCAATAAGCAAAAGTGCGCCTACTGCAGCTCTTTGCCAAGACCCACTAATGCCCAAAAGAATGAGATTTCCTTTAATTAAACTTATGAGGAGCACTCCTAAAACAGTGCCAAATACTGTCCCGTATCCACCCAAAATACTGGCGCCACCAAGAACGACTGCGGCAATTACATCAAGTTCTGATCCGGCTAGATCATAAGGGTTCGCTTTGCGTTGCAAGGAAACATACAAAATACCCGCAAGACCCGAGAGCCCACCGACCAACATATAGACCTTGGCTTGCGTGCGCTTAATAGAAATGCCTAGGCGACGTGTTGCTTCTACTCCTCCACCAAGAGCATAAACAGATCGACCAAACATGGTGCGCGAGAGAAGAAGCGAGACGAGAATCGTGATAATCGTGATTGGAATAATCAACACATGTAGGCGAGCAAGGGTTCCGTGCGCTGGAGTGATTTTAAGTAAATCCGCGGTAGCGAACTTATCTAGCCCCGCAGGGATATCGCTAATAAAGGATGAGCCAATAAATGTCAGCATCAAGCCTCTAAAGATTCCTGTTGTTCCTAACGTTGCGATAAGCGTGGGAATACCGAATGAGGCAATGGCAATCGAGTTAACCGCGCCAAGTGCTATTCCGATCACAATTGCTAGTGCAATAGGAATAGCCAAACTATTTGTGTCTAAATTGAAACGCTGCATGATCACAACGGCGCTGTACCCAGAAAAAATACCGACGATAGGGAAGGAAACATCGATACCGCCACTGACAATGACTACAAGAACTCCAAGCGCAAAAAGTAATTGCACAAAAGAGGATCGGAAAATGTCAAAAAGTGTCGATAACGTAAAGAATTCAGGGCTTTTCATCCCGATAATTACAGAAAGAATTACGATGGCAACGATAAGCGCTGTCTCGTTTCGCAGAAGAAGTTTCTTTAAATCCATAACTAACTCAACTCCTTGTACAAAACTTCTTCATTTAATTCAGCTTCACTGAATTCCTTTGATATATGACCATTCTTAATAACGATTACGCGGTGACATATTTGGATCAATTCGGGAATGTCATCAGAAACAACGATGAAAGCCATTCCCTCTTGCGCACGGTCGCGGATAATCTCAAGGATTTCTCTCTTGGACCCAATATCGACGCCAACTGTTGGTCCATTAAGAATCATCAGATGTGGGTTCATTGCAAGCCACTTGGCCAAAACCACTCTTTGCTGGTTTCCACCCGATAGAGAAGAGACAGGGTTGAGTGGGTTCTTCGTCTTGATGCGAAGGTCTTTGATCCACCTATCGCCAACTTCGGCAAGCCGCTTCTTGGATAAACGACCACCGGAGCTTTTATATTGATCAACATCCACTGCTACTAAGTTGCGAAGAATTGACTGGTCCAAAAAGAGGCCCTGTGTTAAGCGGTCAGGTGGCACATAGCCGATGCCCGCTTTTAGCGCTTGAGAAGAAGAATTAAGTTGAATCTTTTTGCCGTCTACGTGTATCTCGCCCGAATTAACCGGATACTGACCAAAAATTGCCTCAGCTAATTCAGTTCTACCTGAACCGAGCAAACCAGTCACTCCAAGAATTTCTCCCGGAGCAATTGAAAATGAAATGTCTGAAAAAGTAGGTTTTGTCGTTAAATTCTTAACATCAATTACTTTTTTCTCTGATTTCTTTAACTCGGGTGCAATGCGAGTTTCGGAGACGTTAATTCCAGTCATCGCATTTGAAATTGCATCACGTTTGAAATCTTTCATTAGACCATCCGCAACCACTTCTCCGTTTCGAAGAACAGTGATGGTGTTGCAGATTTCCTGAATCTCATCGATCTTGTGACTTACGAATACCGTTGCAACACCGCGCGATCTCACTTGTTCGACGACTTCAAAGAGGCGCTTGATTTCCTTGCGTGTGAGCGCCGTTGTTGGTTCATCCATAAACAACATTTTGACGCCTAGGTTTGTGGCTCGTGCAATTGCGATTAATTGTTTAGAAGCAATTGAAATTTCAGCAACTGGCGCATTGATGTCGATATCTACCCCAATGAGTTCCAACGCTTTGGCGGCAATATCTTTTGTTTCAGCCTTGCTTAGGAAACGAGATTTTCTTAAAATATATGTGGGTAGCGCAATATTCTCCGCGACCGTGAGATTAGGTAACAGCGAGAAGTCTTGAAAAATAACTTGTACACCTTCTTGCACCGCTTCTCGTGGTGAGAGCTCCGTAAAGGTACGTTCGCCAAGGCGTATCAATCCAGAATCTGGAGCGTGAACACCGCTCATGATTTTAATAAGAGTTGATTTACCAGAACCGTTTTCACCTGCAATGCAATGTACTTCTCCACTTTGAACCGAAAGTGAGACCCCTGAAAGAGCCTTGGCGCCGCCGAAGCTTTTAACTATATTTTCTACGCCATATTCAGAAGTGAGGACAGTAGACATTGTGTCCGAGGGGCCTTTCTTTAAAACTAGGTTGAAACTTCAGTTTATTGCATTTTAAGTAGGAATGGGGCGCGGAATCCCGCGCCCCATTCCTTTTGAACTACTTGATTTATTCTTTAGATCTTGTACTTAGCCATGTTGTTCTTATCAACAATAACCCAAGCAGCTCCGGACCAACCCTTTGTTGTTCCAGCAATCTTTTGGATCTTGTTGTAGCCAGGAACCTTAAGGTCCATTCCAGCTGTGATCTTTCCGCCCTTATTAAGAACTTCAAGCATGTTCAACATTGCTTGACCTGCAAGTGCTGAATCCC
>CAIYRR010000025.1 GCA_903928745.1 uncultured Actinomycetes bacterium
AACAAACAACTCACCGTTACCGTTATGGATAGGAACTCGCCCAGGTGAAGTTATTCCTTTTCAATTCTCGATCCATAAATGGGCGGCCCCAAATGCTACTTTGCAGCATTTCGAGTTCATTGCCGACACAACTGATGATCCCCGCGCATCGTTAGCGGAGGAACTCCTGAGCGTGATCCACGAGCCGGGATCTGTATTTGCGTGGAATGGGCGCGGCACAGAAGGCCCCATCACAGAAAAACTGTGCCAGCATTACCCGGCAGGAGCGGTTGAGCTTAGACGCATTGCGGATAGTTGCCGTTTCAATGATCCGTTGCGAAGATTCCGCGATTGGTTCTATTTTCCTCAAATGGCTGGGAACTGGGGATTGAAGTCGATTGCGAAGTCTATTCTTCCTACAAATCCGTACGACAAATTAAAAATTAGAAATGGCGTTGAGGCGATGAGATCCTACGAGCGTTTCCTTGACACGCCTCCAAGCACCACCCGCGATGCGTTAAAGGAAGATTTATTGGAATATTGCAAAGTTGACACCTTGGTAATGATTGACATTTGGCGACTGGTATCGAAACTTGCGACAAATCCCTGATAACTGAGCACCAAACCGTGTCCACCGTCTCAGCTTTGATTCTTGTCGGTCATGGGCATCCAAACGATGCTGGAAACCGTCCCTTCGCTCAGGTCAGTCTGGAGGAAGGTGACCGACCGGTACTCTTGCTTTATTGGGCACGTCGACCACGCGCAGTCGGCGGAGAGGTTTTCAGCACATTCAGGATGATCCCGACACTGGAGCACATGCTCGACGACTCGATTCTGATGGAGGCCTATGCCGTGTGCCGACATCCCAAGGTGTTTCCAGAAATGAATCGGCTTGCCAAGGAAGCCCCTTTGAATACTAGATGGCTACATATGTACGAGGATTTCACAACAACCGAGCGCGAATCCCTTTATGCAATGGCAAAAGATCGGGACGACCTGCCCAAGATGACATGGTGTCTATTTGACGGCACCCACATGGAGGATTCCATGAGTTGTCTGAATGACTACCGACTGGAGTGTGAGGTAAATCGTTCAGTTTTCAGTCGCAAGTATGAACAGTTTAGCGACAGTTGGCAGATTCGAGGAAAGTTGGAACAACAGACGCCTTAAGCCTCAACCACTCACTTATAAAGCATGGCCGGACTTCCCTATCACGTCTCCAAGCTCTTGGCGAGGATTGGTACACAGAGCATCTACAAAGAGAGCGGTCTGATCGTGCCAGTTCGCCTTGTGGAAATGATGGTACAAAAAGATGATTTTCATCTTGCAATTGAACCATTTGAGGCTCCTGGCCTAAGCCGCCGGATGTCGCGCGGGATCGAGGTCGGGGGTGCCGTCGAGTACATCGGAATTCACAAGAAGTACATCTCTAATCCCTATATCAACTCGCTCCTCTTTACAGACCTGGCTGACGTGGCCCATCTGATCAGATTTGCAGCAACATTGCCAGACATGGATGATCTTCTTAGCGAGTTTCGGCTGGCGATGCATCCGGAGTTTTCGGCCAAAAGAGGAATGCTCGCGACGCGACGCCCCGGCATTGACGAGAGAGACCTGCCAACACTTCAAGCCTCAGCCGTCGATGGCAATAAACCTCCGCGGAACAGCAGAACCGTGACTGGGCTCACCTATCACCTCTTAAAGCTCTTTCCATTGATTGGAAGGGAATACGTCTACAAGGAGGGCAAACTGATCAAACTCGTTCGCCTCTTTGAAGTGAAGATTCAAGAAGACTCAGTGAAATTTATTCTCGAACCTATCGACGCCCCGGGTTTTGGCAAAAGGGTTAAGAAGAAGTTTGAGGTTGGTTGTGCACCCGATTGCCTGACGATACAAAAGCGGTATATGTCGGCGTCCTACGGCCGCTGGTATCTTTTTACTGACCCCGGCGAGGTGAAAGGCTTGGTGAAATTCGCTGACGGGTTGCCCGACACACAGGAACTTGTCAAAAAACTTCATCAGGAGATGGACCCAAGACCATCTGCAAAAAGGGTGAGCCGATGACTAAAGAGACAAAGCCCACAATCCGAGTAAGCATCCAAAAGAGGCGCTCGTTCCGGCGAGTGTTGCACAAATGTTTCATAGGAACAAATCATGACTACTAGTACTAATCTCGTATTCGGTTTTATTCCTGAAGATTGGGATCCTGCGCGCGAACGTATTTCTATTGGCGATGAGGAATCGAGCGGAACGAAAGAAGTGAGCATGAAAATTCTAGAAGATGAATTTTTGCATATCAAAACCCACAAAGTGCCGGTGGATGGTGGAATCTATAAGCCGAATTCTTCATTCTGGAAGAAAGTCAAAATCTTGCTTGAACATGAGTTCTCTGATGTGAAGGCGAGAATTAGTGCAACAAAACTTGGTCGAGCTTATGCTATCTTCACAGAAGAAGATGATGATTGGACCGGACTTGAATTTGTGGTTGGACCAGTGGATGGCGGTGAGTTCAGGAATGATGATTGCAAGTACAACGGCTGCTACTACTTTGGCTATGTGTACGAAGAGGAAGGCGAGTATTTTGAAGAACGAGTCGTTGTATTCAAGTAATCGGCACTGCAAGACTCAAAAGCAGTATATGTCGGCATCCTACGTCCACTGGTATCTTTTTACCGACCCCGGTGATGAATAACACGGCAGATCAATTGCCTCGTCAACGAGG
>CAIYRR010000026.1 GCA_903928745.1 uncultured Actinomycetes bacterium
AACAACAACGTGTGGCAATTGCGCGCGCATTAGTAACCAACCCTGCGATGGTGCTGGCGGATGAACCTACGGGTGCTTTGGATACGCAATCCACTAAAGAAATCCTAGAACTCTTGCACAAGATTAACGCCATGGGTTCTACCGTAATTGTCATTACGCATGAAGAAGAAGTTGCTCGCGCCGCCCGTCGCATGATTCGTTTGCGTGATGGTCAAGTAGTCGAGGATACAAAATGGGTGGCTTAGGTCTTCGCGAAGTTTGGCGCTTTGCAGCGCGCGGAATTACCGCAAACAGAATGCGATCGAGCCTGACGGTTCTTGGTGTACTTATTGGTGTGTCATCAGTCATTGTTTTAACAGCAGTAGGAAATGGTTCTGCACTTGCTGTTAAACAAGGAATTGAAAAGTTAGGTACCAACTCGATTCTCGTCATGTCATCTGGCGGGGCAGGTCGTTTTTCTCGGAGTTCAAATTCCAATGCAAAGGGTTTGACGATTGCCGATGCCAAAGCACTCAATGATCCGGTGATGGCACCCGATGTAAAAATGGCTGCGCCTATCTTGAATGCCTCCGGCACATGTACCTACGGCAATCTTTCATCGACTCCACAGAACATCACGGGCACGTGGGCTTCATACTTTGAGGCCTCAAATAGCCCTATAGATAAGGGTTATTACTGGTCTAACGATGATGTTGTTGCCGGGCGGCCTGTCGTGATTATCGGCACCACGGTAGCGACGGATCTCTTTGGTACAGATAGTCCGCTCAATGAAGTTATTCGCTGTAAGGGTCAATCTGTCACCGTTGTTGGAGTCATGAAATCTAAAGGTTCAACAGGTGGTTTCCAAGATGCGGATAGCATCGTAATTGCGCCGATTACATTCGTACAACGATCTATGTCCGGTTATGGATCACTGAGTCAGATCCAAGTAGAGGCAACAAGTGCCTCAACAACGACTGCCGCAATGGATGAAGTCACAACAATCATGAGTGCCCAACATAAGATCAAGGCCGGTGCGAACGCCGATTACCGCGTCCTCAATCAGGCATCCATACTGGCATCTTCCACAACATCCAGTCATACCTTGACTGTTTTACTTGCAGCTATTGCCGCTATTAGTTTGCTTGTGGGTGGCATTGGAATCACCAACATCATGTTGGTCTCGGTTACTGAACGCACACGTGAAATCGGTATTCGCAAAGCAATTGGTGCGCCCAAGTCGGCAATCTTGACGCAGTTCTTAATCGAGGCAATGTTACTTTCGTTGATGGGCGGTATCTCGGGCGTTGCCTTAGGTGTAGGGATTTCACACTTCACTGTGCTTGGCGTGAAACCTGTTGTTTCATTAACGAGTGTGTTGTTGGCATTCATTGTCAGTGCACTTGTCGGATTAATATTTGGCGGTTGGCCAGCAAACCGTGCAGCATCCCTACGACCAATCGAGGCGCTTCGCTATGAGTAACGAATCAAATCTCACACCGGCCGATGTTCAATACCAATCGCATGAAACGATTGTTGACCTTGTGAAGGAAGCCAAACATCGCCCATTGCCCAAGAGCACTAAAGCGCTATTTGTTGTTCTGGCATTTGCACTTGTATTTACTGGTGGCATTGCTTACGGAAAACAAAAAGCAACGCAGACAGGTGGAGCCGGGCTTTCACTCACTGGTTTGGGTGCGAGCAGTTTTGGCGCCGGTGGTTTTGGCACAGGACGCATTCGCAATGGTGGCGCACCTAGTGGAGCCTCAAGTGGGGCCTCATCCTCTGGCGCTGCCGGTGCTTTCGCTGGGGGATCAGGCACAACCACGGCCGTATCCGCCGACGTGGCCGGCACCGTGGTCTCTATTGATGCCAAGTCGGTGGTGGTCACCACCTTGTCCGGGGGCAATGAAACTTTCCCGATTACTGACACCACACGCGTGCGTGTGAGCTCCAAGCTGGACCTTTCTGGCATTAAGGCGGGAGATGTCGTGACAATCAAGCCTGATGATGCAAATGCGGCCAAGACGATTACCGTGGTCAAGTGAGGGGTAGCCCCGACACGCCGATGAAGAATTCATCTAGACAATGCGACTAAAGCCTCAAGACTTCCTTTACTGTTCCTACTAGATGTAGGGGTCAAAGAGCGATATAGTTCCACAAGTAGTGTTTTTCAGCGCTACACAGGGAATTTTCAGTAAATCGCTTTACACCCCGTAGGGACGAGAGAAAGGACGACACGCCGCATGATTTGCCCATTTTGCAGACATGATGATTCTCGCGTAGTCGACTCCCGTCCAGTGGAGGATGGCACACAAATCCGCCGTCGCCGTGAGTGCCCAGAATGCGGCGCTCGCTTTTCCACCCAAGAGACCACCCTTTTGAACATCATCAAGCGAAGCGGGGCAACTGAACCCTTTAGCCGCGAAAAAGTGGTTGCTGGCGTCCGTAAAGCCTGCCAGGGTCGCCCAGTGAATAACGATGATTTAGCTCTTTTGGCCCAGCGCGTGGAGGAGACCCTTCGCGCCTCTGGCCAAGCTGAGATCGAAGCCCAAGAAGTGGGCATGGCCATTTTGGCGCCACTTCGCGAACTCGATGAGATCGCCTACCTGCGTTATGCCTCGGTTTACCGTAACTTTAACTCCCTTGCCGACTTTGAAGGAGAGATCGCATTACTGCGAGCTGTCCCATCTCATGGCGCACAAGCAACGCAAGTAAAAACTGCACCAAATTCCCCGGCACCAAATTCCCCAGCATCAAATTCCCCAGCATCAAAGAGCATGGATTCACCTGCGCCAAAAAGTTCAGTAAAGATTTAAAGCACGAGCAATAAAAAGCAGAAAAGAAGAATTAGAAAAATCTGGGTACAACTAACGAAGATGGGGAAATAAAAGATGTCAGAGACGGTCATCAATCGACCAGGTAAGTCCACTACTAAATCAGGTAAGGGGCTTGCAATCGAACGCATTTATACAACTGCGGGAGTGCATCCTTACGATGAAGTTACGTGGGAGCGTCGAGATGTCGTTCAGACAAACTGGAAAACCGGCGAGACCGTTTTCGAACAACATGCAGTGGAGTACCCAGACTTCTGGTCAGTGAATGCATCAACGATCGTCACAACAAAGTATTTCCGTGGCGCAGTCGGTGCCGAGAATCGCGAATGGTCACTCAAGCAAGTTATTGACCGCGTTGTTTTGACCTATGCAAAAGCCGGAAAAGAAAATGGATACTTTGCAACGGACGCAGATGCAGAAGTTTTCGAACATGAACTCACACACATGCTCTTGCATCAGATTTTCTCTTTCAACTCACCAGTGTGGTTTAACGTTGGAACCAACGCACCACAGCAAGTAAGTGCTTGCTTTATTTTGGCCGTTGAAGACACCATGGATTCGATCCTTAACTGGTATCGCGAAGAAGGAATGATCTTCAAGGGTGGATCTGGCGCAGGACTTAACCTCTCCCGCATCCGCTCATCAAAGGAGCTACTCAAGTCCGGTGGAACAGCTTCTGGCCCAGTTTCATTTATGCGCGGCGCCGATGCATCTGCAGGAACAATCAAGTCAGGTGGCGCAACCCGTCGCGCAGCCAAGATGGTTGTCCTTGATGTAGATCATCCAGATATTGAAGAATTTATTGAGACCAAAGTTAATGAAGAGAACAAGATTCGTGCCTTGCGCGATGCTGGTTTTGACATGGACTTGGGCGGCAAGGACATCATCTCCGTGCAGTACCAGAATGCAAATAACTCGGTTCGCGTCTCTGATGAATTCATGCGCGCATACGAAAGCAATTCTGAGTTCGGCCTCAAGGCTCGCTCAACAGGTGAAGTTATCGAAACCGTTGATGCACGTACATTGTTTACAAAGATGGCACAAGCAGCTTGGGCATGTGCTGATCCAGGAATTCAATATGACGACACAATCAATGACTGGCACACAAATCCAGAAACTGGTCGT
>CAIYRR010000027.1 GCA_903928745.1 uncultured Actinomycetes bacterium
ACAAGGACAAAGCCGAAAATGTCATGATCGTTGATTTGATACGCAATGACTTAGGAAAGATTTGCCAACCTGGTTCTGTTCATGTTCCTCGATTGTTGGCCTCTGAAGTTCATCCTGGATTAACGCATTTAGTGTCGGATATTTCAGGAATATTGCAAGAAAAGATCTCTTGGAAAGAGATTGGAGATGCGCTATTGCCTCCAGGTTCTGTCAGCGGAGCGCCAAAGTCTTCTGCGCTAGAGGTGATAGGCAAGAACGAATTAACGGCGCGCGGTCCGTATTGTGGCGGGCTCGGGTGGGTTCATGGAGATGACGCAACACTTGCGGTAGCAATTCGCACATTTTGGAAAACAAGCGATGGTTACTTACGCTTTGGCACAGGCGCTGGAATAACTTGGGGTTCGGATGCAGAAAAAGAATGGGACGAAACGGTTTTGAAAGCAGCGCGACTTATTTCTATCGCAGGAGGTGAAATCATTTGAAGACTTTTCCAGATGGCGATGGAGTATTTGAAACGATCAAGACCATTGATGGGGTGCCGCAATTTCTTGCGCGCCATCTAGAGCGAGCACTTATCAGTTCTCGTGCATTGGCGTTACCGATATTTTCGGCCGAAGAAGTTGTTGAACTCATCAGAGATGAAATCGAGCGATCCGAGGTTGATGGTTTCGGACGCTTGCGAGTAACTTTCCCAATTGACGGCAAAGTATTTGCAGTGCACGAGTCATTTACCCCATGGAGTGAACCCGCGAAATTAACGGTCTTTGATAATCCTCTCGATGAGAACTCTTCGAAAGCTGGACATAAAGTTCTTCCGTATGTAGAAAATTTGGGACTATTGGATCAAGCACGTTCTGCCGGTTTTGATGATGGGATACGGCTCAATAAATCGGGTTTAATCTGCGAAAGCGCAGTGGCGAATGTGGTGATGAAAGTTGATGGCAAATGGATTACTCCGACTTTGACGAGCGGTTGTTTGCCCGGAATTACTCGTGCCGTAGCCATTGATTGGTTTGGAATCAGTGAAGAAGACCTCTTAGGTAGTGACTTATCGAGGGTTCAATCGATGTTCCTTCTTTCGAGCCTTAAGAACCTGCAACCGGTGGAATTCCTGGATGGGCGAAAACTCGATATGTCAGAGGAGTTGTTGCAGGTGGCACAGGCGCGGACTGCGCAAGATTTAGTAGACTGAGCGCCATGTCTTTGATCGCCATCACCGTTAATGGATCTGCCACTTCAATCGAGGCAGATCAGCGCCCTACACACCTCTTTGCCGAGCAAAAGGATGTGGTGGTCTGTCGCATCAACGGTGAAATTTCGGATCTGTGGAGCGAACTCTCCGATGGAGACGTGGTCGAGTCGATCACCATTTCATCTCCTGACGGTCTTAAAGTTCTTCGCCACTCAACGGCGCACGTTTTAGCGCAGGCTGTGCAGCAAGTATTTCCGCAGACTCGTCTAGGAATCGGACCCCCGATTGTTGATGGTTTCTATTACGACTTTGATCCAGAGCGCCCATTTACTCCCGATGATTTAACAGCTCTGGAAAGCGCCATGAAGAAGATCATCAAGGATGGTCAACGTTTTAGACGTCGCGTAATCACCGAAGCGGATGCGTTGAAGGAGTTAGCGCACGAGCCATACAAGTGCAAACTTGTCGGGCTCAAATCAGATCAAGGTGATGAATCCAGTGTAGAAGTCGGTGGCGCGGAACTGACGATTTATGACAATTTAGGTCGCGATGGTCAGCCTGTATGGAGCGACTTATGTCGTGGCCCACATCTGCCTTCCACGAAGTTAATCCCTGCATTTAAATTGATGCGCAGCGCCGGGGCATATTGGCGTGGCTCTGAAAAGAATCCTATGTTGCAACGCATTTATGGAACCGCATGGGCAAGTGCCGAAGATCTCGCTGGCTATTTGGAATTCTTAGTCGAGGCCGAAAAACGCGATCACCGACGACTTGGTCAAGAGTTAGATCTTTTTTCATTTCCTGAAGAGATTGGTTCTGGATTAGCGGTATTCCATCCCAAAGGCGGAATCATTCGCAGAGCGATGGAAGATTATTCGCGAAAGAGACATGAAGAAGAGAATTACGAATTCGTCTATTCACCGCATTTAACTAAAGCTGCGCTTTTTGAGAAATCGGGACACCTTGATTGGTATTCCGAAGGCATGTACCCACCGATGATTTTGGATGAAGAACTTCATGCCGATGGCACTATCAAACGTGCGGGGCAGCAGTACTACATGAAGCCGATGAACTGCCCATTCCACAATTTAATTTATAGCTCCCGAGGACGTTCATATCGTGAACTTCCTTTGCGCCTCTTCGAATTCGGAACTGTCTATCGCTACGAAAAGTCGGGAGTGCTGCACGGCATCACCCGTGCTCGTGGTTTCACTCAAGATGATGCACATATTTATTGCACAGCGGATCAAATGCTCGACGAACTTGATTCTCTATTAACTTTCGTACTTAATTTGCTGCGCGACTACGGACTTTCTGATTTTTATTTGGAACTCTCAACTCGTAATGATGAAAAGTATGTCGGCGAGGATGCGGATTGGGAAAGAGCAACGGAGGCTCTGCGTGTTTCTGCGCAAAAGCAGAATCTAGAACTAGTTCTTGATCCAGGTGGAGCGGCTTTCTATGGCCCTAAGGTTTCTGTACAAGCCAAGGATGCACTGGGACGAACATGGCAGATGTCCACGATCCAAGTGGATTTCCAGTTACCAAATCGTTTTGATCTTGAATACGTTGCCAATGATGGGTCTCGACAACGCCCCGTCATGATCCACCGTGCATTATTTGGATCTATCGAGCGCTTCTTTGGCGTTCTCTCAGAGCACTACGCAGGAGCCTTCCCACCATGGCTTGCGCCTGTTCAGGTAATTGGAATTCCAGTTGCTGACACATTCGCGCCATATCTTGAGGGAGTAGTCGCTCAATTGAAGAAGGCGGGAATCCGCGCAGAGCTTGATTCATCGGATGATCGAATGCAGAAGAAAGTCCGTAATGCCCAGATGCAGAAGATTCCGTACATGATGATTGCTGGCGAGGAAGATCAGAATGCGGGTGCTGTCTCATTTAGATATCGCAATGGCGAGCAAAAGAATGGCATCCCTGTTGCTGAGGCAATTGAGGAAATTCTCTCAACGATTCGCGAACGCAAACAGATCTAGTCATGTCAGAACTCTTGGGCGGAGCCGGTATGCCCGATGCGTGGCAACGTTTGTGGGCTCCTCATCGGATGGAATATCTCAGAGGAGAAAATCGTCCGCTTGAAGGAAACGATATTGAGTGTCCATTTTGCCGAATACCCACTTTGAGCGATGAAGATGGGTTAATTGTTCATCGTGGTCAGAGCGCCTACGTAGTTATGAATTTGTATCCATATAACGCTGGCCATCTTTTGGTGTGTGCATTCAGACATGTCGCCGATCTGACAGATCTCACCGATGCCGAGCGCAATGAAATATCTGCACTCACTGCACATGCAATGACCACGCTTCGCAAAGTTTCACATGCTGCGGGATTTAATTTAGGAATGAACCAGGGCGCAGTCTCTGGGGCGGGAGTGGCCGAACATATTCATCAACATGTTGTTCCTCGTTGGAGCGGTGATGCGAACTTCATGCCAATCATTGGGCAAACAAAAGTATTGCCACAACTTCTTGCACAAACGAGAAATGATTTAGCTGCGGCCTGGTAGTACTTAATTTAGCCGAGCAATATAACTTTCCACGATATCCGCGCCAAGCGGTCCGTTCATGGTTAGCGGAATTGCCGGAAACAAGACACCGGCTTCGAATCCATCTTCTCCGTGTGTTTCAAGAATTTCTAGGTACTCATCTCGAAATTCACTCACTAAAGTTTTGTGTTCGCTTTCGCTATCTGAAATTGTTGGAGGAGTCGTCGAGTAATCAATAATCTCCTGCGTTTGCAAACTAATCAGCGCACAAGGCAATCCAGAATCATCATGCAGCACTAAAAACGGAGTGACAGTTTGATCAAATACTCGGTTGCACAGCATGACTGCATCATCGAAATCTGCCTCTGAATCTTCCTCCAGGACAATGATGATCAATCGTGGAACCATGGAGTCGTTCATCGCCTCCCATGCCGAAATAGTTGGCGCATCAATTCCGGAGGCGGGATTAACGGCAAAGACTGCCAAGTCGCATTCGGATTCGGGGGACTGATCGGCCAGGCCACCAAATCTGTGGGCTATCTGCGCGATGTAGGCGCTTTCATGGCCGAAAAAATGGATCCGGAGGCTGGATTCGGGAAGTTCATTCGCGCTCAAACTAGGTATAGACACGTGCTCAGCCTACGATGGTGGCGATGATTAGCAACGTTTTAAAGCCTGCGGTTACGCGAGTCATAACTCCCACAGCAAAGGCAATGTTGAAAGTGGGCCTGACCCCCAATTCAGTGACTTTGCTCGGTGCTGTCGGCGTTGTGGCCAGCGCCCTACTGCTCTACCCAAGTGGACATCTTTTTGGCGGCACCGTCATTATCTGCGTCTTCGCACTTAGCGATCTCTTTGATGGCACCATGGCTCGGATATCTCAGCAAGGCAGCAGCGCCTGGGGTTCTTTCTTGGATTCTACGGTTGATCGAATTACTGACTCGATGGTTTTTGTTGGTCTTTTGCTCTGGCTCAACAAGAGTTCGGATCCACTTGTCCCTGTCGTACTTGTGGCGTTGGTTGCAGGAATCCTTGTTCCTTATGTTCGGGCCAAAGCAGAGTCACTTGAGATCGAATGCAGTGGCGGAATAGCCGAACGAACAGAACGTCTCGTCGTAGCCTTATCTGCGATCGGTTTCCACGGTCTGGGAATCCCATATGTTCTTCCCATCGGAATCTGGATCCTCGCAATGCTTTCCATTTTCACCGTGGGTCAAAGAATGTTAATTGTACGAAAAGCAACTTCACTATGAAGAAAATTATCGATGCACTCGTTGCACAACTCTATTTTGCCGGCTGGCGCATTGTTAGGTGGCTACCAGAAAAGAGCGCGTACAACATTTTTTCTCGAGGTGCCGATTTTCTTGTGAAACGAAATGGCAAGAGTGTTCAAAGGCTTCGGTCAAATCTTTCGCGTGTAAAGCCAGAGTTGAATTCTCCGCAAATGGATGACCTAGTTATCGATGCGATGCGCTCTTATATGCGCTATTGGTGCGACACTTTTCGATTCCCGGACTGGTCGACGGAGCGGATGACGTCCACTGTTGAAGTCAATAACGAGCATTTATTAATGGATGCCATCGCCGCGCAAAAAGGCGTGATTGTGGCTCTCCCGCATGCGGGTAATTGGGACCATGCAGGTGCATTCTTCTGCAATAAGGGCGTCAAGCTCGTCACTGTTGTGGAGCGATTAAAACCTGAATCTCTATTTAATAAGTTCTTGGAGTATCGCCAAGCTATTGGCATGGAAGCACTTCCTGTAGATGGACGCGTGATTGCCACTTTGGCCAATCGCTTGCGCGCCGGACAACTTGTTGCACTTGTTGCCGATCGTGATTTATCTCGAACGGGAATCTCCGTTAAGTTTTTCGATGGCCTAGCGCGTATGCCTGCAGGGCCTTCTGTCTTGGCACTGAGTACTGGTGCCCCCTTATTGACCGCTTATGTTTCATATACCAAAACTGGGATCCATATAGATTTTCAATCGGTTGAAATTCCCTCTGAAGGAGAAAAAGAGGCTCGTGTTCTTTCTTTGGTTCAGCAATGCGCAGATCATTTTGCTCAGGGAATTGCAAGTGCACCGCAAGATTGGCACATGCTTCAAAGAATTTGGGTAGATGGAGATTTCAAGGAGAGATCCGATGCCTAGTTTGAATCCGCTCAAGATTGGGATCGTGTGCCCCTATGGTTGGGATGCTCCAGGTGGAGTTCAAAACCACGTGCGAGACCTTGCTGAATATTTGATATCCCACGGGCATGACATTTCTGTATTAGCTCCCGCCGTCGATGAAGATGCACTTCCCGATTATGTTGTCAGTGCAGGAAAACCAATCGCTATTCCTTATAACGGCGCCGTTGCTCGAATTCTCTTTGGTCCTATCGCTTTCTCTCGAGTGCGCCAGTGGATTGCTCAAGGGGATTTTGATTTGCTGCACTTACATGAGCCGGCCATACCATCGCTTTCGTTACTTGCATGTTGGGCAGCCGAAGGACCGATGGTGGGAACTTTCCATGCAGCTGCGAAAAGACAGCGTGCAATCTTCGCTATTGGGCCGATTCTGGAACCTGTAATTGAAAAACTATCGGTTCGAATCGCAGTGAGCGAGGCTGCACGACTCACTCTGACTGAACATTTAGAGACTGACGCGATCGTCATCCCCAATGGAATCTATGTAGAGCGTTTTCGAAATGGCTCGGCTCAACCGCAATGGAGTGGTCAAACGATTGGCTTTATTGGGAGATTTGAAGAACCTCGCAAAGGTCTGTCGATTTTGCTCCAAGCTCTTCCTATCGTTTCGCGATTCAATCCAAATGTGCGTATTCTCGTTGCGGGACCTGGAGATAGTGAAGAGACACTGAAGGAAATTGACCCGCAATTGCGAAGTCGTATTTCTTTCTTAGGGCGTCTGACGGATGAAGAAAAGGCCGACTTCTTGAGTTCTATTTCTTTATACGTTGCTCCCAATACCGGAGGAGAGTCATTCGGAATTATTCTCGCCGAGGCGATGGCATCGGGTGCGCCATGCGTTGCAAGTGATATTCCCGCTTTTGAATCTTTGCTTGGTGAAGGAAAGTACGGCTCGTTATTTACGTCAGAAGATCCAGAATCACTTGCAAAAGTAATCATTGACCTGATGCGTGATGACGAAAAAAGAAATGCCTTGGCACTTGCCGGGCAAGAACACGCCAAGATGTTCAATTGGGACACCGTGGCAGAGCAAATTTTCTCGGTCTACGAGATGGCGAAAGTAGGCAGCGAAAAAGTTGGCTTGGCTTCTGAAAATCGAAGTTGGTCGCGACTACTTAACCGTGAGGGCGATAACTCATGAAAACAGGTCTCACACTTGGAATTCTCTTGTTGGTATTCCTTTGGTATTTAAGTTTCTCTGCAACTCGCCTTGATCGCCTTCATCATCGAGTCGAAACGAGTTGGGCAAACCTAGATGGCTTGCTCCAACGTCGAGCAGCGGTTGCTCTCGAACTTGCCCATAGTGAATTCGCTGACCCGGCATCCTCGTTACTTCTGACTGCAACCGCTTATCAAGCCAGAGCTGCGAGCATTCGGGATCGCTCCTTTGCCGAGAGCGGACTCTCTGGAGCGCTGGCGCTCTTACAAAGTGATTTAGCAACCGGCACAAATCCCGCCGAGAGAGCACTGCTTTCGGAATTGGCAGAACTCACAGCGAAAATCCGAGTAGCAATCGCGATCCATGTGGATGCAGTTACAAGGACTCGATCTGTCCGTTCAAAAATAGTATTCAAATTCTTTAGGTTGGCGGGTACAGCGCCGCTTCCGATGACATACGATTTTGAAGATGATGCGCTCTAGAAAACTATCCCTGGTCTTTGTAGTAGTCAGTGCCTTGGCGCTGACTAGTTGCGCTTCCGTGAAGAGCATCATTCCGGGTGCGAAACCGCCGAAAGTTGTTGAACACAATTTAATGAGCGGACGCGAAGGTACTAACGGACCAATACTTGTGGTGAAAATTGATGACACGCCACAGGCTCATCCGCAGATTGGTCTTGATCTGGCAGACATCGTGTACATCGAACAAGTAGAAGGCGGACTCACTCGTTTAGCAGCGGTATTTTCATCCGTTATTCCAGATCGCGTTGGTCCTGTACGCAGCGCCCGCATTAGTGACATCGATTTGTTATCTCAATTTGGAAGAGTTGCATTTGCATATAGCGGCGCGCAATCGAAAATGCTCCCTGTGATTTCCGCGGCTAACTTAATCGACCTTGGGGCTCAGCATGAGTCGCCAGAGATCTACACTCGTGATGCAACTCGGACCGGTCCAGTCAATTTGATTTTGCAGGCTCAAAAACTCATGGAGAAACTCTCCTCACAAAGTGCAACTATCGCGCAATCGAAATCTCCGGGATGGACGTTTGGGGATGCGCCAGTAGGCGGGTCTCGCGTGATTTCGGTAGAGATGAAATGGCCAGCGAATTCTTACACCGCAACATGGTCTGCTACGGATTCGCGCTGGTTGTTGACCCATTCCGACGTTGCGGATTTGGCAGATGATGGAAAACAATTAGGACCAACCACTTTGGTTATTCAAAACGTTTCGATTACTCCTTCGATTTACCATGACAAAGTTGGGGGAGTTACGCCATTTTCTGCGACCGTCGGTACTGGTACGGGTTTCGTTCTTCGCGATGGCAGATCCTTCGCAGGAAATTGGTCTCGTCCAAGCGCGGATTCCCCAACTACGTGGACTTTGAGCGATGGAACGGCAATAGCTTTCGCACCAGGTCAAGTTTGGGTGGCTCTTACCGACGTTGCCCCGGTTTTCACGCGTCCAGTTCCGTCTGCGAGTCCTTCTCCGACAAAGTAGGATGGGCGCTTCAACGGTAGATAGTTTTAAGGGAGTTTTTCATGACTGACGAAAAAGGCACGGCACGAGTAAAGCGCGGAATGGCAGAAATGCTCAAAGGTGGCGTCATCATGGATGTCGTTAATGCCGAGCAAGCCAAGATCGCCCAAGATGCTGGAGCAGTTGCCGTCATGGCTCTGGAGCGCGTGCCTGCAGATATTCGTGCACAAGGTGGCGTGGCTCGCATGTCAGATCCCGACATGATCGAAAAGATCAAGGCCGTCGTAACGATTCCCGTTATGGCAAAGGCGCGCATTGGACATTTCGTTGAGGCTCAAATCCTGCAATCCCTCGGTGTGGACTACATCGATGAGTCCGAAGTTTTGACTCCCGCCGATTACGCAAACCACATCGACAAGTGGGGCTTCACGGTTCCTTTCGTTTGTGGCGCAACAAATCTCGGAGAAGCACTTCGTCGCATCAATGAAGGCGCTGCGATGATTCGCTCAAAGGGCGAAGCAGGTACCGGAGATGTTTCTAACGCTGTAACTCATATGCGTGAAATCGGTGGCGCAATTCGCCGACTTACTTCAATGCGCGAAGAAGAACTTTATGTTGCGGCTAAAGAGATGCAAGCACCTTATGAATTAGTTAAAGAAGTTGCTCGTACTGGCAAACTTCCTGTTGTTCTCTTCACTGCAGGTGGCATTGCAACTCCTGCTGATGCAGCGATGATGATGCAAATGGGAGCCGACGGAGTGTTTATTGGATCTGGAATCTTCAAGTCTGGCGATCCAGCAAGTCGTGCCGTTGCATGCGTTAAAGCCACAACATTCTTTGATGATCCTAAGGTCATCGCCGATGCATCACGCGGTCTTGGTGATGCCATGGTGGGAATTAGCGTTGCAGATATTCCAGCACCGCATCGTCTTGCCGAGCGTGGCTGGTAATAAAGGGCAGATATGAAAGTTGGCGTACTCGCACTCCAAGGTGATGTGCGAGAGCATTTTCGTGCTCTCGCAGATTGCGGAGTTGAGGCAATAAATATCCGGCGAGTCAGCGAACTCAATCAAGTTGACGCATTGATTTTGCCTGGTGGCGAATCCACGACGATTGCTCAACTTGCAGAAACTTTTGGAATATTCACTTCCATTCAGGAACGAATTTCTGCGGGTATGCCTGTTTATGGATCTTGCGCAGGAATGATTTTGTTGGCAAATCATGTGCTCGACGCTGCGCCCACTCAAAGAACTTTCGGCGGCATAGATGTCACTGTTCGGCGCAATGCATTTGGCAGGCAAGTAGATTCTTTCGAAACCGATGTTCACGTAGCCCATATCGAAGGCGCACCAATAAAGGCCGTTTTCATTCGCGCTCCTTGGGTGGAGGAGATCGGGCAAGGTGTTGAAGTCCTTGCCTCTGTAACGAGCGCCGATGGCATGACGCACCCCATGGCAATTCGACAAGGCCCCTTATTGGCGACCTCTTTTCACCCGGAATTGACCAGCGATAGTCGAATCCATCGCTATTTTGTAGAAGAAGTGTGTAAGAGCGCGCCTGTAATCAGATAAAGTTTCCAACCTAGATAACCAGTTCTCGAGTTTTTGATGGGGTGTATATGTCCGGCCATTCCAAATGGGCGACGACTAAGCATAAGAAAGCGATCATTGATGGTCGCCGTGCCAAGTCATTTGTTAAATTAGTAAAAGCTATTGAAGTTGCCGCACGCAGTGGTGGTGCCGACATGGTTGGTAACCCAACATTGTTTGACGCAGTTGCTAAGGCAAAAAAGAATTCCATGCCTTCAGACAATATTGAACGTGCAATCAAACGTGGCGCTGGTCTCGAATCAGGTGGCGCCGATTGGCAGACCATCATGTACGAAGGTTATGGACCTGGCGGAGTAGCCATATTGATCGAATGTTTATCTGATAATCGAAATCGCGCCGCTTCGGAAGTACGTGTTGCTGTCACTCGTAACGGAGGCACGATGGGTGACCCTGGCTCTGTGGCTTATCTCTTTAGCAGAAAAGGCGTTGTGATCACGAATAAATCTGCAAACGCGACAGAGGAGAAGATTCTCGAAGCGGTACTGGATGCTGGAGCAGAAGAAGTAAATGACCTCGGAGAGTCCTTCGAGATTGTCAGCGAGGCAAGTGATTTAGTCGCAGTGCGCACTGCGCTTCAAGATGCTGGTATCGAATATGAGTCTGCAGAATCTTCCTTCTTGCCCTCAATGTCGATTCCACTTGATGCCGAGCAAGCCACCAAAGTATTTTCATTGATCGAAGCCATTGAAGAGCTCGATGATGTGCAGAATGTGTATGGCAACTTTGATATCTCTGATGAAGTTATGGCGAGCCTGGGATAAATCAAACCATCTGCAACCTAGGCTAGATGGGTGCGCATTATGGGGAGTTCGAAATGAGAGTTCTGGGAATTGATCCTGGGCTCACCCGTTGCGGCGTCGGTGTAATTGAGGGCGAAGTCGGATCTCCTATTTCGATGGTGGCTGTGGGAGTAATTCTCACTCCAGCAGAGTTATCGCTCGACCAAAGACTTTTGCAATTGCATGATCAGATTCAAGAGTGGGTGGATATCCATCAACCTGACGTGATGGCGGTGGAGAGAGTTTTTGCTCAGCACAATGTCCGAACAGTTATGGGGACCGGTCAAGCTGCAGGTATCGCGCTCTTGATCGCGGCGAAATCGGGAATTCCGGTTGTCTTGCACACTCCGAGTGAAGTGAAAGCGGCGGTAACGGGCGCAGGTCGAGCTAATAAGGCGCAAGTAGCTGAAATGGTTCGACGAATACTTTCTCTTGAATCAATTCCGAAACCCGTTGATGCAACGGATGCTCTAGCACTTGCCATCTGTCATTTATGGCGAGGACGCTCTACCGATCGAATTGCCAGCGCTGTCATTGCAGAAAAAGCGCGTCTGAAAGGATTGCGCACCTGATGATTTCCTCACTATTTGGTCGCGTTCTACACCTTTCGCAAGATCGTGTAGTTATTGATCTTTCTGGTGTCGGCCTAGCCGCAGTCATCACCCCTGCAACAAGTGCACGATTGAGCATCGGCAATGATGCGCAATTATTTACATCCCTCGTAGTTCGCGAAGATTCGCTCACGCTCTTTGGATTTCTCGACGAAGAGTCTCGAGTTCTCTTTGAACTTGTGCAAACAGTTTCAGGAATCGGTCCGAAAGTTGCTATGGCAATTTTGGCTGTCATGTCTCCCGATGATTTGCGTTCAGCAGTTGCGCAAGAAAATATCGCGGCGATTGAACGCGTTCCGGGAATTGGGCGCAAAGGCGCACAACGAATGATTCTGGAGTTGAAAGGCAAGATTTCTGATTTATCAACGGGCGGGCATCCTTTAACGCACGTCGCTCCATGGCGCGAGCAGCTCACTAGCGCTCTTATGAGTCTTGGATACTCTGCAAAAGAAGCAGATGCTGGCGTTGCAAACTTGGTCGTTCATTTACAGGAAGAAGGCAAAGATCCAGCAACATTGCAGATGAGCGAATTACTGAAAGGTGCGTTGCAAAGTGGTCAACGTGGCAGAGGTTCACTATGAGTGAGAAGCCTGAAGATCGTTTGGTAGCTCCTGCAGGTAAGAGCGAAGAGTCATCGATTGAAAGTGCATTGCGTCCAAAGGATCTCTCGGAATTTATTGGGCAAGAGCGAGTGCGTCAACAAATCGATGTTCTCTTATCCGCAGCTCGTCACCGCAAAACATCTGCCGATCACATTCTTCTTTCAGGCCCGCCGGGCTTGGGAAAAACAACTCTTGCCTTAATTCTTGCAAGCGAAATGGATACACCTATTCGCATCACAAGCGGTCCGGCTATTACTCACGCAGGTGACCTGGCCGCGATTCTTTCTTCATTGATGGAGGGAGAAATCCTTTTTCTCGATGAGATTCATCGCCTTCCTCGCCCAGCAGAGGAGCTGCTCTATTTAGCTATGGAAGATTTTCGTGTGGATGTTGTCGTTGGTAAAGGTCCAGGTGCTACTGCGATTCCTCTGCAACTTCCTCATTTCACTTTAGTGGGCGCTACAACTCGTGCAGGTTTATTGCCTAGCCCATTACGTGATCGCTTCGGCTTCACGGCTCATTTGGATTTCTATAACGAAGAAGAAATCGCCCGTGTTCTTGAACGTAGCGCTGGGTTGCTCAATCTCTCCATTGAAGTTGCAGCAATTGCCGAGATTGCTGGACGCTCACGAGGGACTCCAAGAATCGCTAACCGCCTCCTGCGGCGAGTACGCGATTACGCCCAAGTAACCCAAGTAAGAGGTTCGGTTGGACTCTCGCATGAGGACGCCAAAGCGGCGCTGGAGATGTATGAGGTCGATGAGATGGGTCTTGATCGCCTCGATCGCGCCGTTTTATTAGCTCTCGTTGAGCGATTTAATGGGGGACCGGTCGGACTTTCCACTTTGGCCATTGCCGTAGGCGAGGAAACCGAGACTGTGGAGTCTGTTGCAGAGCCATTTTTGGTCCGTAATGGCTTTATGGCCCGTACGCCTCGCGGTCGAATTGCCACTCCTCAAGGGTGGCGGCACGTGGGACATGAACCACCGACTTCTCTTGGCGCGACCCTTTTCGACACGCCAGCCTCTGATGCCTAGACTCTGCTCTCATGTCCACCTCTTCTTCTCGAACCCCTAAAACATCTACCCGCCCAGGTCGCGCTTTAGCGATTTTGACCTTGGTGATGGTTGCCCTCCTCGCCGCCGTATTCATCCAAGGAGCGACTTCGGTCAAACTTGGCTTGGATCTTCGCGGCGGTACAAGCGTCACTCTTCAGCCTCGATTGGCTGCAGGGGAAAGCGGAAAGGTAACTAACGCAGCGATTGATCAGGCAGTCTCGATTATTCGCCAACGCGTGAACTCATTAGGTGTTGCAGAGAGTGAAGTAACCGCGCAGGGAAGTGGCGTGAATCGTCAGATTGTAATTTCAGTTCCTGGAGATACAGGTCGACGTGTGGTTGATCTTGTAGGACAAACTGCCGAACTTCGTTTCCGTCAGGTACTTGTTTCTGGTGCACCTGCGGCAACTGCTGCAACTGCAACTGCTGCAACGCCACCCGCTGGTGTAAGCGCTGCGACGAATGCGCAATATGCGGCGCTGGATTGCACCAAGGCGGCAAATCGCCAAGGAACCGGAACCGATAAAGCAACAGACATCATCGTTGGTTGCGATCGAAACGGAACAAGTAAATATATTTTGGCACCAGCGGAAGTTCTAGGACGTCAAGTTTCTAAGGCATCTGCAGCAATTAATCAGACAACCGGTAGCGGTTGGTATGTATTACTCACATTCGATAATTCTGGAACAAAAGCATTTGGAGATCTCACAACTCGAGTAACCACTCTTGCAGCGCCTGCAAATGAAGTTGCAATCGTCCTCGATGGTCTTGTGGTTTCGGCTCCTCGAATTAATGAAGCGATCACATCTGGCAGTGCACAGATCACGGGAAGCTTCACACAGATTGAAGCAGAAGATCTTGCGAACGTTCTTAAGTACGGTGCCTTGCCACTTGCCTTTGACCGCGGTGAAGTTCAGCAGATTTCTCCAACTCTTGGAGCCGATCAATTACATGCTGGTTTGCTTGCAGGGTTCCTTGGATTATTCCTAGTAGTTCTTTACTCGCTTCTTTATTACAGAGGTCTTGGCGTGGTATCCGTTGGTTCCTTGCTCATTGCGGGTGGTCTTGCCTACATGCTCTTCTTGCTCTTTGGTAAATGGCTCGGATTCACTCTCACTCTGGCGGGTATTGCTGGAGCGATTGTGGCTATTGGTATTACCGCTGACTCGTTCATCGTGTACTTCGAACGTGTTCGAGATGAAGTTCGAGAGGGAAGGTCACTTCGCTCAGCAGTGGAAACAGGATGGCTGCGTGCTCGTCGCACCATCGTTGTCGCTGACTTTGTTTCGATGATTGCCGCAGCGCTTCTCTATCTCTTTGCTGTGGGCGGTGTGCGAGGCTTCGCTTTCACACTTGGTCTAACAACGTTGATCGACCTCTTTGTTGTATTCCTCTTCACAAAACCAATTCTGACCATATTGGCACGCTTGCATTTCTATAGTTCGGGTCATCCACTTTCAGGCTTGTCAGCTAAAGGTTTAGGAATTATTCCTGCCGCTGTTCCATCATCAGTTAAGGAGGCATAAGGATGTCTAAACTTTCTGGCTTGGGAGGCCGTCTTTACCGTGGAGAAACATCCGTTGATTTCATTGGACTGCGCCGTCGTTGGTATGCCTTCTCGGGAGTTTTGATTCTCGCCTCTGCTGTAGCGCTTTCGGTTTCAGGCCTACACCTGGGAATTGAGTTCAAAGGTGGATCCTCGTTCACGGTAACTAAGACTGATATTTCTGTGACAGATGCTCAAGCGGCCGTAACTGCATCTGGCGTTACTGGCGAAACAATTATTCAGAAGATTGGCACCAATAAAGTGCGAGTACAAACTGGCGCACTTTCTGTTGCCGATTCCAATGCAATACAAGATGCACTTGCAAGCAAATTTGGGATGACCACTGACGCAATTGACACACAAATTGTCGGTCCATCCTGGGGTAAGGAAATTACTCGCAAGGCCCTTTATGGCCTCTTCGGATTCTTGATCGTGGTTCTTCTCTATCTTGCGATGGCTTTCGAGCCAAAGATGGCAATCGCAGCAATTGTTGCTGTTATCCATGACGTATTCATCACCGTGGGAATTTACGCTCTAGTGGGATTTGATGTCACGCCCGCTACGGTCATTGGATTCCTTACGATTTTGGGTTACTCGCTCTATGACACCGTGGTTGTTTTCGACAAGGTGCGTGAAAATACTCGGACAATTACGAGTACTTCAAAGATGACCTATTCACAAGCAGCCAACTTGGCCGTGAACCAAACATTGGTTCGCTCGTTCAATACATCGTTGATCGCACTGTTACCTGTTGGTTCCATTCTTTTTGTTGGAGCCGGCTTGCTAGGTGCTGGAACGCTGAAGGATCTTTCTTTGGCGCTCTTCATCGGACTTGCGACAGGAACATATTCATCGATCTTTATCGCGACTCCGATTCTTGCTCGTTTACGTGAGCGTGAGCCGGCGATGATGGCGCTAGCGAAAAGAGTTGCTGTTCGCGGAACGACTGTTGCTGCTGTTGCCACGAAGGTTTCGGAAGCAGCGCCTGTCGCAGCTGAAAAACGCGGTCCTCGTAATCAGCCAAAACGCAATCGCCGTCGCTAATTAATTCGGTGGTATGAGTGAGCCTGAAGTAGGCTCACACTCATGGATACGTTAATCCAACCTCTTGTAGATTCTTTGCGCCTGCATCATCCGGCGACAAAGATGGATGAGGTCGAGCGGGCTTATGAAGTTGCTAAGGCTGCCCATAAAGGTCAACTCAGAAAGTCAGGGGATGAGTACATCACTCACCCAGTCGCTGTTGCTGAAATCTTGTCAGAACTAGGACTCAATTCAGAGACCATCATTGCCGCATTGCTGCATGACACCGTTGAAGATACGGATTATTCGCTAGCTCAATTGAAAGTGGATTTCGGTGACAAGATTGCCAATCTTGTAGATGGAGTCACCAAGTTGGATAAGTTGATTTACGGCCCAACTGCCGAGGCTGAGACGGTACGCAAAATGGTTATTGCTATGTCTCGCGATATCCGAGTGCTTGTGATCAAGTTGGCAGATCGTCTACACAATGCAAGGACATGGGGGTATGTCTCCCAGGAGAATTCCGAACGCAAAGCGCGCGAAACGTTAGATATTTACGCGCCATTGGCACATCGACTTGGAATGAATGCGATCAAATGGGAACTCGAGGATCTCTCCTTTCAAGTTCTGGAGCCAAAGAAGTTTGAAGAAATCGCCAGACTCGTCACCGATAGATCCACATCTCGTGAGGCGCTGAGTTCTGATGTTATTGCTGTTGTTCAAGATGACTTAGCCAAAGATGGAATCACAGCCACAGTTACTGGGCGCCAGAAGCATTACTACAGCGTCTACCAAAAGATGGTTGTTAGGGGACGCGATTTCAACGATATCTACGATCTTGTCGGTATCCGCGTTCTGGTTAATGATGTGCGAGATTGTTATGCAGTTTTAGGTTCGATTCACGCAAGATGGAGCCCTATCCCTGGTCGATTCAAAGATTACATAGCAATGCCGAAATTTAATTTGTATCAATCGTTGCATACGACAGTTATTGGCCCCAACGGTAAGGCGATCGAAATTCAGATCCGCACTTACGATATGCACAACCGTGCCGAGTTCGGAATCGCAGCACACTGGAAATATAAGCAAGGTGCAGACTCGACCGAGAGCAATAACTCGCCGGAAATGTTATGGCTTCGCCAGCTTCACGAATGGCAAAAGGAGACTGAGGATCCGAGCGAATTTCTCGAAGCACTTCGTTTTGATTTGGGAAGTCCAGAAGTTTTCGTTTTCACACCTAAAGGCAATGTGATCGCTCTGCCTGGGGGATCTACTCCTGTTGATTTTGCTTATGCGGTACATACGGAAGTTGGTAATCGATGCGTTGGCGCCAAAGTCAATGGACGCCTTGTCGCGCTGGAATCTGCCTTGGTAAATGGTGATGTCATTGAAGTGGTTACCAATAAAGGTGAGAACGCGAGTCCAAGTAGGGATTGGCTCAATTTTGTAAAAAGTCCACGGGCCCGTTCGAAGATTAAGGCTTGGTTTAGCAAGGAGCGCAGAGAAGAAGCCGTTGATGCAGGTCGCGAATCGATTGCCCGCCAAATGCGCAAAGCTGGTTTACCGCTTCAGAAGATTTTCGGCGGCCATTCACTTCTAGAACTTGCACACGAAATGCGCTACCCAGATATTTCTGCTCTTTATGCCGCAGTTGGAGATGGTCACGTCTCTGCGGCCTCCATCGTCGAAAAACTCGTTGCAACAATGACGGTCGAGGATTCACATCCAGAGCCAACAATGGTCTCGCCATCCGTGAGTGCGCCAACTGCGCGAAGAAGTAGCAATGCCATTGAGGTATCAGGGATAGATGATGTACTCGTTAAATTAGCAAGATGTTGCACTCCCGTGCCGGGGGATGAGATCACTGGATTTATCACGCGAGGCAATGGTGTCTCTGTCCACCGAGCTGATTGCATTAATGCTGCAGATCTTGTTGCGAATCAAGGAGATCGGATAGTTGCAGTTACTTGGTTAACAGGAGCAGGGAGTATTTTCCTGGTCAATATACAAATTGAAGCTCTCGATCGTGCACGATTGCTCTCTGATGTGACAAGAACTCTCTCGGATCAACACGTAAATATTTTGAGCGCCGCAGTGAGCACGAGTAAGGATCGCACCGCGATTTCACGTTTTACTTTCGAGATGGCAGATGCCACGCATCTTGATGCGGTCTTGGCTGCGGTACGCCAAATCGAGGGTGTTTACGATGTATATCGAACAACGAATAACTAGAAGAAAATGTTAAGCGAAATCCGCTAAACCCTTTTCCGCATCAGCAAGCCAGAGGCGACGAGCAGCAGCAGATTCATTAGCTTCTTTTGCTTTCTTCTCATTTCCTGCTGCCAGTGCTTTTGCGGCCTGCTTTTCGTAGTTAGCGACTGCTTCGGTTAGTTGACGAACGACATCAAGGGCGCGAGCTTTAGCTGCTGGATCAGTCTTGCGCCAGCGATCTTCTTCAGCGCTCTTGATCTGAACTTCGACCGCATTAAAGCGTGCGTCAAAAGCTGCGCGCTTATCGCGTTGAGTCATTCCGATGCGCTCCCATTGGCGAGCTAACTCACGGAATTGCTTCTTTGACTCTTCCAAGTTCGTGATCGGCACTAGCGCTTCGATGGCAACGATAAGTTCTTCACGTTTTACCAAGTTGACGCCCATGAGTTCATCTCGCTTGGCCAGGTCAGCATTCTTGGCGCCAAAGAAGTGATCTTGTGCAACTTTAAAACGGTTCCACAACTTTGCGTCGTCGCCTTTCTTGCCTCGACCAGTGGCTTTCCATAAATCCATGAGAGCCTTAAAACGACGAGCTGTTGCAACCCAGTCAGTGGAAGTTGCCAATTTCTCTGCTTCGGCTACAAGTGCGCTCTTTGAATCGGCTACCTTGCTCTGCTCGGCATCAAGGGCAGCAAAGTGCGTACGGCGTCGCTTATCAAATTTATTTCGAGAAGAAGAGAATCGCTTCCACAAATCGGCATCGGCCTTCTTTTCAAGACGTGGTGCGGCCTTCC
>CAIYRR010000028.1 GCA_903928745.1 uncultured Actinomycetes bacterium
AGGCAGCCCTTGCTCATGACATGACTCCGATTTTTTGCGTGGGCGAAGAACTCGCTGTTCGTGAATCAGGGACCCATGTTTCCCATGTCATTCGGCAAATACGTGCAGGTTTAGCAAACTTTACAAAGCCAGAACTCAAGAAAATCGTTATTGCCTACGAGCCAGTCTGGGCGATTGGCACGGGTAAGACTGCAACTCCTGAAGATGCGCAAGAAGTATGCGCGGCGATTCGAGGAGAGATTGAGGAGATTGGTTCACCTGAGATCGCGCAAGGCATGAGGATTCTCTACGGAGGTTCCGTTAAATCGGCCAATATCGCCGAAATCATGAAGAAACCAGACGTAGATGGCGCCCTTATTGGTGGTGCGAGCCTGGATCCTGAGGAGTTGGCCAAGATCGTGAAGTTTCATCTAGCTGGCTGAATTACAGTATCCTTTGCCCTTGCACATCAAGCAGTATCGACCGCCGAATGAATATTAGGAGTGAGAAATGAAGTTAGGTCTATCAATCTTGTTGGTTATCACAAGCGTCTTGATGATCATGCTCGTTCTGCTTCACAAGGGTAAGGGCAGCGGTCTCTCCGACCTTTTCGGCGGCGGCATCTCCTCTAACTATGGCGGATCTTCAGTCGTAGAGCGCAACCTTGATCGAATCACGATTGTCGTAGGTGGACTGTGGTTCGCTGGCGTGGTTGCTCTGAGTCTGGTTCTCAAGTAACCGTTACCGAGTATTTCTTTTTTGCACGACTAATTCAGTACTGAAGGAGTAAGTAAATATGGCCGGTGGAAGCGCAATTCGGGGAAGTCGTGTCGGTGCTGGCCCAATGGGCGAGGCAGAGCGCGGAGAATCAATCGGTCGTTTCCAGGTTTCCTATTGGTGCTCCAATGGCCACGAGACTTCACCATCTTTTGCTGAAGATGGCACAGTCGTTATTCCAGACGAATGGGATTGTCCTCGATGTGGTTTCCCAGCTGGTCGCGACAAAGCCAATCCTCCAAGCCCGATTAAGAACGAGCCTTATAAGACTCACTTGGCTTATGTAAAAGAGCGACGCAGCGATGCTGAGGGATTTCAAATCCTTGAAGACGCTCTTGCCAAACTCCGTGGAGATGACGAGTAGTTTTAATTAAGTAATCGATCGGGCTGCTGCAAGTATTTCTGCGACGCCAACTTCTCTCTCGTAAAGATGCAATCTCACTACGGTAAATCCGCGGGACTCTAAAGCTCGGGCATCTCCCAGGGCTTGAGCCATGATGAGAGTTTGGAATGAGAATTCCTTGCCGGGCACCTCTATATCTCCCGTGCTATCGGCAGTAATTTGAATGAACACTCCATTTTGTTGTCCACCCTTATGAAATTGTCCTGTTGAATGCAGGAATCGTGGACCCCAACCAAAAGTGATAGGTCTTCCGCTTTTTTCTGCAAGAACTCTACGTAGTTGCGCAATTTCCGAATCATCGGTTCGATCAAGGTAAGCCATCACAGCAATGTAACCATCGGTTGCAACTGCATCTATGGCAAGAGTGATTGCTTCTGCAACAGTTTGGGCAGGGGCGAAAATACCTACTGCTCCCTCTCGCTGTGAAGGAGTTAATTGCGGGAGGGCACCTAACCACTCATTGAGTAACGTTGAAGTTTGATTCTTGGCTTCGGTGACATTGGGTTGATTGAAAGGATCAACCGAAAGTGCGACTCCTAAGAGTGCCGTGGTCCACTCCCAAAATATAAATTGCGAACCGAGGTCGCCTTCAATGACGAGATCGCTCTTTCCAGCGAATGCGATGTGCATCGCTTGCCCACCTGCAGGTGCGCCCGTTTCTTCAATAACAACGGGCAAACGTCCTACGTAGTTTTTACCTGTGGATTCTGCAACAAGTTGTTCGATCCAATCAGAGAGTCCGGGCATCTTTGATTGCGAATCATTAAATGTCAGGTACTGATCGGCAAAATATGCAAGAAGATATGCGACGGAAATCGCGGGGGATTGGTCTTTGACCAATTGATCGTGTGCCTCTTGGGCGCTATCGAGAAGCACCGAAACATCGATTCCTGCAAGTGCTGCGGGTACCAAGCCGAAAGCGCTCAGGGCGCTAAATCTTCCACCAACATTGGGGTCGGCGTTAATCACGATGAAACCCCGAGATCGCGCATCGATATCCAGTGGCGAATTCGGATCCGTAACGATGACCATGTGTTCCTGAGGGTTCAGACCCAATGAAATCAAATGCGATTCGAACAAAGCGCGTTGTGATGCGGTTTCAATGGTTCCACCGGATTTTGAACTGACAACCACGACGGTCTTCTCAAAATCGCCCTGCAAAGCATGTGCGATGTAGTTGGGATCGGTGCTATCAAGTACGAAAATATTGCCTCTGTAAGTTGCCGCGATTACTTCTGGCCCTAATGAGGATCCGCCCATGCCGCAAAGAATGACTCGAGTGCAATGACGAAACTTGGCACTCAATGCATCGAGTTCGGGCAGGAGTGAGCGAGATTGCTCTGGTAAATCAATCCAATTCAATCGAACTGCTGCCTCAACTGCGGCTTCAGCCCCCCACAGAGTCACGTCCTTCTGGGCAAGTCGATGATTGGCTTCGACAAGATTTTGAAAACGCGGATCAACTTGGTCAATTCTTGAGAGTGCATCGCCATGAATCGAGATCAAGAATTTGCCGCCTTTTCTACATTGCTCAGAAGTTCGTTCCATGCTTGCTCGAATTTGCCCACACCATCAACTTCTAAATCCTGAGTTACCGTTGCCAGAGATATTCCCAGTTTCGCAAGTGCGTCAACCACTCCCGCAGCTTCTGCATATCGTGAAGTGAGAGGTAGCGCATGAAGGGCGCCATGATCAACTAATGCATCAAGGGTGGATTGGGGCATGGTGTTTACGGTGTTAGGAGCAACGAGTTCAACGACATACCGCGTGTCCAGATAGGAGGGATCTTTGACCCCAGTGGAGGCCCAGAGAGGGCGCTGCATCTTGGCACCGGATTCAGCAAGCTTGCTCCATCGAGCAGAAGAAATTTTGCTTTCGTAAACTTCATAAGTGAGCGCGGCATTAGCAATCGCAGCTTTTCCGAGTAAGAGGTTTGCCTCGTCGGAATTCTGATTCTTCAGAAGAGAATCTATCGCTGTATCAATTCGGCTAACAAATATGGAAGCAACGGAGCGAACTCGGGATATGTCGCCTCCTTGTTGACTTCGTTTTTCAAGTCCCGCCATATAAGCATCGACAACATCTCCGTAACGATCTGCTGAAAAAATCAAAGTGACATTAACGCTTATGCCTGCGCTCGTGAGCGCTGTTATTGCTGGAAGTCCCTCAAGGGTCGCGGGAACTTTGATCATGACATTGGGACGGTTAACCAAATCCCACAGTTCAATTCCCTCAGCGATGGTGGCATCTGTGAGGTGAGCAGAACGGGGATCTACTTCAATACTTACTCGTCCATCGACGCCATCACTGCCTTCGTAGATGGACATGAATAGATCGCAGGCGTTGCGAACATCATCGGTTGTAAGTTTCTTGACGATCTCTTCGGGGGACTTTCCGGCCATGGAAGCGATGTCATTGGCGTATTCGGTGCCTTGAGAAATCGAAGTATTGAAAATACTCGGATTGGTTGTTACGCCTACAACGTGATTGTTGGCGATTCGAGAGGGAAGTGAGTGAGCATCCGTTCCGGTAATTTTGCTTCGCGAGAGATCATCGAGCCAGATGGATGTACCACCAGATGCGATATCAATCATTTGAGTCGCATTTTCACTGCGGAAACAACTGCTTCCTGAGTGAACCCAAATTCTTTAAAGAGGACATTGGCAGAGGCAGATGCTCCGAAGTGTTCCAATGAAATAGAACCTCCGCGGTCGCCAACAAGATCTCTCCAGCCCATTGCAATTCCGGCCTCAATGCTGATTCGCGTTGAAACAGTGGTTGGTATAACGCTTTCGCGGTATTGCTCTGTTTGTTCTGCGAACCATTCAAGACAAGGTGCGCTTACAACACGTGTAGGAATTCCATCGGCCTCAAGAGCGATTTGCGCCTGTACCGCTAGCGCTATTTCGGAACCCGTTGCAATAAGTATCGCTTGAGCTGGCGCGCTTGCCTCTTTAAGTATGTAAGCGCCTTTTGCTACACCAGATGCTGGAGCGAAATCAGTGCGATCAAATACTGGAAGGTTCTGGCGTGAAAGCAGAATTGCGCAAGGTTCATCTCGCTTGAGAATCTCTTTCCAGCTTTCAGCAACTTCATTTGCATCTGCTGGACGAATCACTGCAAGTCCGGGTATGGCACGCAACGCAGCGATATGTTCAACTGGCTGGTGAGTTGGACCATCTTCTCCAAGACCAATGGAATCGTGGCTCCAAACAAATGTCACACCAAGTTTCATGAGTGATGCAAGCCGTGCAGAGGGACGCATGTAATCGCTGAAAACCAAGAACGTCCCAGCGAATGTACGCGTTAGTCCGTGCAAAGTGATTCCGTTAAGAATGGATCCCATTGCATGCTCACGAATACCAAAGTGAACGATACGTCCATAAGGGGATGCGTTCTTCATCGCACTCGAAGCTGGCAAGAAGGATCCACCGCCTTCGATAGTGGTGTTGTTGCTCTCGGCTAAGTCGGCAGAGCCGCCCCAAAATTCTGGAAGTATTTCTGAAATCTTTTGAATGACGTTCCCAGAAGCCTTACGAGTGGAGAGTTCTTTACCGGCAGGAAACTCTGGGATTGCACCTTCCCAACCTGTTGGCAAAGTTCTGCCTTGTAAACGTGTGAGAAGTGCAGCCTTATCAGGACTAGAAGTTTGCCACTGCGAGAATTTCTGATCCCATGTCTCTCGCGCGGCTGCCCCACGCGTCTTAACCGCGCGAACATGCGAGAGAACTTCATCAGGCATCGCGAAATGCTCATCGGGATTGAGGCCCATAACTTTCTTAGTCTCGGCAATTTCCTTTTCGCCAAGTGCAGAACCATGCGAAGCAGAAGTTCCCTTGGCAGAAGGAGCGGGCCACGCAATAACCGTTTTCAATCGGATGAGTGTTGGTTTCAGGATTTGATTTCGGGCGGAGGTCATTGCTTTTTCCAAGGCGACAAGATCTACGTTGCCATCTGGTTGAGTGGCAACCTCCAGGACTTCCCATCCATATGCACGGTAGCGCGCCGATACATCTTCAGTGAAGGCGACATGGGTGTCACCTTCGATCGAGATTCGGTTGTCGTCATAAATCATATTTAGCAAGCCCAGTTCCTGAGTGCCCGCTAGAGAAGAGGCCTCTGCGCTTACGCCTTCTTGCAAATCGCCATCTGAACAAATTACCCAGATACGGTGATCAAAAAGACTTTCTCCAAGTCCAGCATCGGGATCGAGTAAACCTTTTTCATATCTCGCGGCCATTGCCATTCCGACTGCATTGGCAACTCCAGCACCAAGAGGTCCTGTAGTTGTTTCGACTCCGGCGGTATGTCCATATTCTGGGTGCCCGGGAGTCAAGGCGCCCCAAGTTCTAAATTCTTTTAGGTCTGAAAGTTCTACGCCGTAGCCGCTGAAAAATAATTGCGTATAGAGAGTTAAAGATGAATGCCCACAAGACAAGATGAATCGGTCGCGACCGAGCCATTGTGGATCGGATGGGTCATGTACGAGATGGCGTTGAAAAAGCGCGTAAGCAACAGGGGCGAGAGCCATCGCTGTACCAGGGTGGCCGTTGCCAACTTTCTGAACTGCATCCATGGCAAGTGCGCGTGCATAAGTGACCGCACGGTCATCTAATTCACTCCAGGGGCTGAGAGAGGGATTTGTCATCTTCATCCATTCTTTGCGACTAGGTGGATTCGCCATGTGCTTATCCATACAAGGGTGACTCCAAGCAAGTGAATGAGAACGAGAAGTTCGGGTAAGCCTTGGTAATACTGAAGAAATCCAATGAAACCTTGGCCCAATGCAGCTGCTACGAATATTCCGATTGCGCGTTTGAGTGTTTGGTTAGTTGATGGTTGAAAAAATATGTATGCGGTTAGCAGTAGTAGAGAAATGACTAGCCCTGCGTGAATCCATGCCACTGTATCTATTTTGATATTAAAACGAGGAGCCGAAACATCTCCCGCATTGGGACCACTTCCGGTGACAACAGTTCCGACGATAACAACGAGAGTTGCCAAAATTGTGTGTAGACGAACAGCAGGATTTCTCTTACTTAGTTCTTGCAACGGTGAAGACTTACGACGAGCAAAGAGCGATGTACCTGCCGCGATAAGTGCAATCGATAGTAAGAAATGTCCCGCAACAGGAATTGGATTGAGTTTCGTGAGAACCGTTATTCCACCCAATGGAATCTGGGCAATGATCCCAAGTAATTGCCAGATTGCTAGTTTCTTAATGTCGTCACGTTTCAGTTTGAAGACTGCAACGATCACGGCAATGGAAGCAGCGATAAGAAGAAAGGTTAAGAGTCGATTACCGAATTCAATCCAAGAGTGAAAAGTTCCTTGAGCTTGATGAGGCACGGGAGTGTATGAGCCGTGTACGCATTCTGGCCATGTTGGGCACCCGAGCCCGGAGCCGGTAAGTCGCACTGCACCGCCGGTCACAACAATCCCAGCCTGAAGAAAGAGAAGGAATCCCAATAAAGGGCTCAGGGCACGCTCAAGTCGGGTTCGCATCATGGTGCGTAGCCTAGGAGGTGGACGTTGCGAAAAGCGGGAAAGCGCCTAGAGATGAGACGTGGCACCCCACACAGGTGGGTCGCGCTTGGCAGGGGTTCCAACTGGCGCTTTGGGGGGAATTACGACACACTTCTGTTGTGAAAAAGAGCGAGGATCCACGTACGAGAGATCTCGTGGCACGCTCAATTCTCGAGAAAGGCCCTCGGACGGCAGCCGACCTGGCTCTGAGTCTGGGTCTGACCCCCGCTGGAATCCGTCGCCACCTGGATTCGCTGGTGGAAGAGGGCGTTCTCGAAGCCAGGGATCCTCATTCGGCATTGAGCCGAGGCAGAGGCCGGCCATCAAAAGTATTCGTAATGACCGATAGTGGGCGTGAAAAATTTGAGCACAACTACGACGACCTAGCTGTTGCGGCACTGAAATTTCTTGCTCAATCTGTAGGGGAGTCGGCCC
>CAIYRR010000029.1 GCA_903928745.1 uncultured Actinomycetes bacterium
AGTATCTCGATGGTGCAACAACGGCGGCAATTCCTGCGGATCTGCCAAGTGAAGTAATCGCTGAGATTCGCAATGAAGCGGCAACCGCATTTACTTCCCTAGGGTGTTCTGGTTTGGCGAGAGTGGATTTCATTTACAGTGATGAAGGCCAAATCGTTATTAACGAAATCAATACGATGCCCGGTTTTACTTCGACGTCAATGTATCCAAACTTGATGGCAGCAAGTGGAATCACTTATTCGCAAGTCATTGACGAACTCATGAAATGCGCGCTGACGCGACGCAATTCAGTCTTGGGTAATTAGTAGCTAGTTACAGGGCAAGTAAGTGTGCGAGTGATGCCTTGCACAGCTTGTACTTTGGACAAGATAAGTCGTCCGAAATCTTCCATGCTGGATGCTTCTGCGCGCATGATCACGTCATATGGACCTGTCACGCCTTCGGCCAAAGTGACGCCCGCGATTGCAGAGACTGCATGTGCAACGCTGGTGGCTTTCCCCACTTCAGTTTGAATCAAGATGTAAGCCTGTACTGACATCACAAGTCCTTTCTAAAAGCGGTCTAACACGGGTCTGGCCCTGGTTCGTCAAAGGCGACCGTATCGCATTTTTCTCCTTCGGGGCAGTAGCTTTTTATCACGCGTAAGGTATGACCATGAGTTTTTCCGAATCCGAGGTAATCGCCGAACTGGCGAGTATTTTCTCCTCCTCCGACTCGCGAATTCTGGTGGGCATTGGCGATGATGGCGCGGTCGTGAGAGCAAGCAAAGCTGACATCGTGATTACAACAGATATGGCAGTAGAGAACGTGCACTTCAAGCGCGCATGGTCGAGTGCTCGAGAGATTGGCGCAAAAATCACTGCCGCTAACTTGGCCGATATCTACGCAATGGGTGCAAACCCTCAGTACCTCGTCGCAGCTGTTTCCTTAACGGGAGATGAAAGCATGAATTGGATTCGCGAACTTGCTTCTGGGATGAAGAGTGAAGCCGATAAATGTGCTGTAAGCATTATTGGTGGCGACATTGTTCGTGGACCTGTCGTGACAATTTCAATGACTGCATTTGGTGAAGTCACCGCACCTAGGCTTCGCTCTGGGGCAAAGGTTGGCGATTCGATATACGTATCTGGGCTTCCTGGATATTCGGCGGCGGGATTTTTTTTACTGAGTAATGAAATAAATGTAAATGGACTTCATGCGAGTTCTGTTGCGGAGAGAGCCCTCTTACAATTTCGCGCGCCGGATGTTAATTATCAAGCAGGGGCTGCATTTTCTAGGGCCGATGCACTCTGCGATGTGAGCGACGGACTCATTACTCAAGGCAGACAAATCGCCCGATCATCAGGGGTTCGATTAGAAATATCTTCAGAGTTAATTTCGGCGCTACCGAGTTTTCAAGAACTTCAGAATTTGGCGGATGAAGTTGGGGCATATGTCTGGGATTGGATTGGTTGCGGGGGAGAGGATCACGTATTTCTTGCAACGGGAAAAGAATTGCCTGGGTTAGAAATAGGCATAGTAAAAGCAGGTTTAGATTGCGAAATTTTGGGACTTACGAGAACCCCTGAAGGATTCACGCACTTTAACTAAAGCTTTAGCGGGAAACCTTGCCAGCCTTCAAGCAAGAGGTGCAGACGTTCTGGCGCTTTGATGTGCCATTGATGAAGGTACGTACGCGCTGAATGTTTGGATTCCAGCGGCGACGAGTCTTTACCTGGGAGTGCGAGACGTTATTGCCAAAGCTGGGGCCTTTGCCGCAGATATCGCATGTTGCTGCCATCGTCGTACTCCTTTAGAAATTTACTGGATTTGTCCTTTTGAACGGGCGTAAGGGTAGCGCCTAGGCAGTGCCCAAGGCTAATTGAGCGTGAGCCTGGATAAAGGGGGGTTGGCTCTCAGGAAATTCACGCGTAAATGAGCGCAAGTGACGAGCGCAACAGGCAAATGTGAGGATTTGGATGTGTGAGGAGGCTGAGAATTAAGCATGAGTTAGCAGCGTTGTTAATTCAAAGATTAAAAGAGGAGAGATTATGCATGCATTAGATCTTGCTCGTTGGCAGTTCGCCATAACGACGGTCTACCACTTCCTTTTTGTGCCAATCACTATTGGTATGGCGTTTCTGGTAGCTGGACTACAGACGGCTTGGTTTAGAACAAACAAGCTGAAGTACCTGAGAGCCACTAAATTTTTCGGAAGACTTTTCCTGATCAACTTCGCCATTGGTGTTGTTACGGGCATCGTCCAGGAATTCCAATTCGGAATGAACTGGTCTTCCTATAGCCGATTCGTCGGAGATATTTTCGGAGCGCCACTTGCGATGGAAGGCTTGCTTGCCTTCTTCCTTGAGAGCACATTCCTTGGCCTATGGATATTTGGCTGGGATCGACTTCCAAAGAAGATTCACCTTGCATCAATTTGGTTAGCCGCAACAGGAACGTTGTTGTCGGCATACTTCATTCTCGCCGCCAACTCCTGGATGCAACATCCAGTGGGTTACATTCTTAATGCAACCAAAGGTCGCGCAGAACTTACGAATATTTTCACCGTACTTACTCAGAAGACGGCGCTCGCAACTTTCTTCCACACAATCCCATCCGCAGCATTTACTGGCGCAGCATTTATCGCCGGAGTTTCTGCATGGTTGATTATTAAGAAGAAGGACATAGAGATGTCGCGGACAACCCTCAAGGCAGGTTTGGTCACTATGTTGATCAGCTTCGTTCTTGTTGGCTTCTCTGGTGACTTCACATCGCGCGTTATGACCCAACAGCAACCAATGAAGATGGCAGCAGCAGAGGCGTTGTATACAACAACAGACTCGGCGCCTTTCTCATTGCTAACAATTGGTTCACTTGATGGATCGCGTTCGGTCTTCCAGATCGATATTCCTTCTGTTCTCTCCTTCCTCTCCACAGGAGACTTCAAGGGCGTCGTTGAAGGCGTGAACGATCTTCAGACAAAGTACGAAACGCAATATGGTCCTGGTGACTACAAGCCAAATATTCCGTTGGCATATTGGTCCTTCAGGCTCATGATGGGCTTTGGCTTTATCGCCGCGTTCTTTGCACTCCTTGCCTTGTGGCAATTGCGCAAGGGCGGAACACCGAAGGGCAAGTGGTTTGCACCGGCAATGATTTCATTGCCTTTCTTGCCACTACTCGCAAACTCATTCGGATGGATCTTTACTGAAACCGCTCGCCAACCTTGGGCTGTTTTCGGATTGATTAAAACTGCCGATGGTGTCAGCACCGTTGTATCTGCCGGTGCAGTTCTCTTCACCATGATTGCATTTACCGTTCTATACGGCGTACTTGCATTCATTGAAGTTGGCCTCATCTTGAAGACCATTCACAACGGACCACGACCAGAAGAAGACTTTGAAGTCGCTTCTATCGGTGGATCCGCTGACCGCCCACTCGTGATGTCCTACTAGGAAAGGAGAAATACCATGTCATTTCAAAGCGTCTGGTTCATCTTGATCGTTGTTCTATGGGTTGGTTATTTCATCCTCGAAGGTTTCGACTTCGGAGTTGGAATGTTGCTTCCATTTGTTTCTCGCAATGAAGCCGATCGTCGTGCAGTTCTGACGACACTTGGACCTGTCTGGGACGGAAACGAAGTTTGGCTACTCGTTGCAGGTGGTGCGACATTCGCCGCATTCCCTGAGTGGTATGCCACCCTCTTTAGCGGTTTCTATTTGCCGCTATTTCTCATCCTTGTCGGTCTCATTGTTCGCGGTGTTGCTTTTGAATACCGCAGCAAGTACGGCAAAGCGCAATGGCGCCAACGTTGGGATATTGCAATTGTTGTCGCGAGCGCTCTTCCTTCATTGTTGTGGGGCGTTGCATTTGCCAACATCGTCCGTGGAGTTCCTCTAGAGAAGTCCGCTAGTGGATCCATTGAATATGTCGGCGGATTCTTTAACCTTCTCAATCCATACGCCCTTCTTGGCGGAATCGTTACATTGACTGTCTTCTTAACCCACGGTGCACATTTCTTGGCGCTGAAGACCGATGGCGAAATCCGTGTACGGGCACATGCTCTTGCAATTAAATTGGGACTTGTTTCAGCCGTTGCCGCTGTTGCATTCCTTGCATGGAGCAATCTCATGTTGCCATCTATTAACGCGAAGTTCCTCACGCTCTCAGTAGCGACTGCGCTGTTTTGGGTGGCTGGGCTTGGTGCAAATTATCTGCGTCGCGAAGGATGGGCATTTATTGCCTCATCCCTTGCAATCACGACATTTGTCACTGGGCTCTTTGTGGCGCTATATCCACGCGTTATGCCTAGCTCGTTGGGATCTCAGTTTGACCTCACCATCACCAACGCGTCGAGCACTGAATACACCTTGAAGGTAATGACTGTGGTGGCAGTCGTTATGACGCCTCTGGTCTTGATTTATCAAGGCTGGACGTACTGGGTATTTAGAAAGCGTGTAAGCGCATCGCAGATTATGCATCCAGAGCGCGGAGTCTTGGATACATTGCATCTGTGAAATCAGCTGACCTGCGGCTACTACTCACTGCGAGTGGTAGCCGCAGACTTTTGTCCGTAGGGATTTTGGCTGCCTGTGTGTGGTCTGCGATCCTGATTGCTAATGCAATCCTGATTTCGAATGTGATCGTAGGCATCATCAAGGACCAAGATGGCGTTCTTCGCTCAATAACTCTGCTCGGCCTCCTATGGGTTTTCCGTGCTCTTTTCCAAGCTGGTTTTGAACACTGGACCTCATCACAAGCCATTGCCATGAAGAGAGATTTGCGGAAATCCGCGACTTCGCAAGTGGGGAGTTATTCAAGCGTTTCTCCTGCCGAACTCAGCAATGTGCTCACCAAAGGGTTAAACGCCCTCGATATTTACTTGGGTCGCTTTATTCCGCAAATGATTTTTGCCGCCATTGTTCCATTTGCAGTTATGGCGCAGATGTTCATGATAGATCCACTATCGGCTTTCATTGCTTTAGTGACGCTGCCACTGATCCCTTTCTTCGGCGCACTTATCGGGCGGTATTCGGCTGATTCAGTTTCACGTAAATGGCAATCGCTAGGAATGCTCTCTCGGTACTTTGAAGATTCACTAAAAGGATTTGCTACTTTAAAGATTTTTGGGCGTAGCCAAAGCCAATCAAAGCGAATCGGAGAGATGGGCCAGAAGTACACGGATGAAACTATGCAGGTGTTAAAGGTTTCATTTATCTCTGCTTTCGCACTTGAACTTGTTGCAACAATCTCTGTTGCGGTCGTTGCGGTCTCAGTTGGATTGCGTCTTGTATCTGGCTCTATGGATTTCAAAGCGGCGCTCATTGTTTTGATTTTGGCGCCAGAGGTATATTTCCCTGTTCGAAATGCGGCATCTTTATTCCACGCATCCGAAGATGGCACGGCGGCGATGCATCATTTGGCAAAGGTAAGAGATTCATCCCTCACAGTTGTTGAAGCAGACTCGCTGCCCATTGCTTCAGAACAAGTGCAAGAGGTGACTTGGGCTGATTGGAATTTCGAGCGCACTGGCGCTGAGGTCATAACAATCCCAGCTTCAAGCATCAAGCCAGGGGAGATGCTTTTTATAGTGGGTGAATCAGGAATCGGAAAAACGACTTTTTCTCGAAATCTCCTCGGCATTTCTTTTCAGGCGGGCGTCAATCTTGTAATGCGCGAGGGCGATATTGCACTCACTCCCGAACGTCAGCAGTCATGGCAGAAATTGCTCGGTTGGATTCCTCAAAATCCCGAGTTGGCTTCGGGCACAGTACGAGATCAATTTACTTTGCTCTCAAGTGACATTTCAGATCGTGACATTGAAGCAGCGCTCAAGAGCGCCGGATTATCACTTGATGATCTACCCCAAGGCTTAGATACAACTATCGCTGGTGGTGAGCAAGGAAATGCAGCATCGGGTGGGCAAATTCGTCGTATTGCAGTGGCCCGCGCACTTATTCGCAACCCATTACTTGTAATTGCAGACGAGCCGACCGCAGATTTAGATCACACAAGTGCAGGATTTGTTATGGATTCATTGCGTGCTGCGCAAAGTCGTGGAGCAATGGTTATCTGTATTACTCATGACACAAGTGCCATTGGCGAAAACGACCGTGTGTTAAAGGTGGCCCGCCAATGAAAAGATTAACAACTTACATTTTGGGTAGTAGCGCATATATGGCAGGCATGGGCCTAACGATTTCTAGCGCATGGTTGATCACGATGGCTTCTTCACAACCACCTTTGCTGACACTGAGCGTTTCAATAGTGATGGTTCGATTCTTTGGTATATCTCGATCAGTTGCACGATATTTCGAGAGGCTCACGAGTCACAAACTTGTCTTTGATCGCCTGACGTTATTGCGCGTCCAACTCTTTGAAAAGATTACTTCTAAGCCAATTTCATTAGTGAGAGATTTCAATTCTGGTCAGTTAGTTAAAAGAGTTGTTGATGATGTGGAGCGCGCTCAGGAATATCAACTGCGTATCACCTTGCCGCACGTTGCAGCCACAATATCTGTGGGGGCCGGCGTGCTACTCGGTTGGTGGATTCGCCCCGAGTCACTACTCGTTACCGTTCCAGTGAGTCTGGCACTGCTCGTGATTATTCCAATCTTGTTGAAACGTGGTGCCGAGATCGTGGCCCGCGAAGTTGAAATTTCTGAAAGTGATTATGCATCGTTGATCGAAAAGGCTGCCCATGGGGTAGCCGAAGCGCAGCTCTATGGTTATTTATCTGAAAGACTCGAGCGTACGGCGCAGATTGAAGATCAGATTTGGCAGAAGGAGAAGTCTTTACTCTCACACGTAAGGCGTTATCAATTCACATTCATCGCATCCATCGGATTTACACTCGTTGCGTTGTCTTGGATCGCATTTCATTTCAATTCTCTCCAGAGCGTCCCGGCTGTCCAAATAACAATGTTGATCTTTTTGCCGCTTGTGATGTTTGAGGGCATTACTGCTTGGTATCCAAATCTTTATTCGGCGGGCAAAATGCTCCTCGCGCGAAGTGAAATTGCCACTTTGCAAAAGCAAGAAACGCATGACCTGAAGGAGAAAAAGTCAGTCACCCCTGGTGCGGGAGAAATTCATGCTCGGGATATACACGTGAAATGGGATCAACAATTCATGACACCTGTTTCCTTTGATGTACAGCCAGGAGATTGCTTAGTCATACGAGGGCGAAGTGGCAGTGGTAAATCAACGCTGGCTATGGCACTTCTTGGTTTGTTACCTTATGAAGGAGATCTCAGCATTGATGGAGTTCAACTTCGCGAGATAGATCAGCTATGGGAGTCCATCACTGGGTCGATACAAAATGGCCATGTTTTCAATACAACACTGCGGGAGAATCTTAAGATCGCATCCCCGCAGGCAAGTGATGAGGCCTTGCTCAATGCATTGAAGATTGTGGAGTTAGATTCCTTGGTGCATGAAATGGCCAATGGGTTAGACACGGTAATTGGCGATATGGGACGCGCACTCTCAGGTGGCGAAGTAAAACGACTCAACCTTGCACGAGCGCTCTTATCTCCTGCACCAATACTTGTTTTAGATGAACCAACAGAGCACCTTGATGGCGACTTAGCGCTGCGAATTGAAGATCGCATCAGCGCTCTCGGGCGCACTCTGATCGTGATTACCCATTCAGGTTGGAATCGCGGTACGAAAACTCTGCAACTCTTGCGCTAAACGCGAGAGAATACCGCCGTGGCAAACCTAGATACTCGACTCCGAGATGTTGTAGGTGACCGCACCGCAAAGGCGCTGGAAACTGGAATCGGTGCTCTCACGGTCGATGATTTATTGCGGCATTACCCACGACGATATGTAGTGCGTGGAGAGCTCAGTGATATTTCAGCTCTGAACACTGACGACGAAGTAACAATTCTTGCTGAAATATTCAGTACCAATACTCGCACCTTGCATGGTCGCAAAGGCACAATTTTGGAAGTCATCGTCACTGATGGCACTTCCAAACTTTCTCTCACCTTCTTCAATCAGGCATGGAGAGAACGCGAATTAAGAATTGGTCGTCAAGGGCTTTTCGCGGGCAAGGTTGGCGATTTCAAAGGCAAGAAACAACTTTCTCATCCCGATTACGAACTAATCGCAGATGGAGGCGATGTAGATAGCGCTATTGATGATTTTGCTGGAAAATATTTACCTCTCTATCCAGCAACGGGAAAACTTCCTTCTTGGAAAATCGCTCAATGTATGAAGTTGGCTATCGATGCGCTGGATGAGCTCCCAGATTTTCTTCCCGAGAACTTTCGTTTGGCTCATAACTACCCGACCTTGAAGCAGGCGCTCACCGCGGTGCATCAACCGACAGATCTGGATGAAGCAGACCGGGCCAAAGAACGTCTGACTTTTGACGAAGCTTTTTTATTACAACTCCTCCTTGTCGTGCGTCGTGCAGAACTGCGCACTTTGAAAGCAACAGCTCGGCCAATTAGAAGTGGTGGATTACTTGAGGCATTTGATGCGACGCTACCTTTTGAATTAACACCCGGGCAGAGAGCAATTACGAAAGAGATTGAAGATGATTTATCTGCCTCACATCCCATGCATCGTTTACTGCAGGGTGAAGTTGGTTCAGGAAAGACTGTCGTTGCAATGCGCGCGATGCTTGCCGTTGTCGACAGCGGGGGACAGGCGGCGCTCCTTGCTCCAACTGAAGTATTAGCTCAACAACATTTGCGCACATTCAATAAGTTACTTGGAGCACTTGCCCAAGGCGGGATGTTAGGCGGAGCCGAACACGCAACCCAAGTCACTTTGATTACTGGTTCTCAAAACGCAGCTTCGCGCAAGGAATCTTTAGCGTTGGCAGCATCTGGCGATGCAGGAATAGTTATTGGCACACATGCCCTACTGGGCGAGAAGGTTGAGTTCGCAGATTTGGGCCTCATTGTTGTTGATGAGCAACATCGATTTGGCGTGGAACAACGTGACGCACTCAAAACGAAGGCGGATTTCCCGCCTCACTTGCTAGTTATGACGGCCACTCCAATTCCACGAACTGTTGCAATGACTGTCTTTGGAGATCTTGATGTTTCAACATTGCGTGAGCTACCACTAGGTCGCCAACCAATTACGACTCATGTTATTGCCGCGGCAGAGAAACCTGCATATCTAGAGCGCGCATGGGTTCGCATCAAGGAGGAAGTGGCTCAAGGTCATCAGGCCTATGTAGTTGCGCCTCGCATTAGCGCTACATCGCCACAGGATTCAGATATGGATTTCCTTTTCGGCACTACGACTGCGCAGATGGTCAGCGTTGATGAATTAGCTCCGATGTTGCACGCAGGTCCGCTCGCAGGTCTAAAAGTCGCAGTCCTGCATGGTCAACTCCCAACGGAGGAAAAAGATGCAACGATGCGCGCATTTGCTGCTGGTGAAATTGATGTCCTAGTCTCCACCACAGTTATCGAAGTAGGCGTTGATGTTCCTAATGCAACAATCATGGTGATCATGGATGCTGATCGATTTGGCGTATCTCAGTTGCATCAGTTGCGTGGGCGAGTAGGCCGAGGTGCATCGCCAGGACTGTGTTTACTAGTGACAAATGTTGCAGCAGATGCGCCAGCACGTGTGCGATTAGATGCTGTGGCGGCCACTTTGGATGGATTTGAGCTTTCCCGAATTGATTTAGAACAACGTCGAGAAGGAGATGTATTGGGTGCTAGCCAATCGGGTACCCGCTCACATTTGCGTTTGCTCCGTGTTCTGCGCGATGAAGGTCTCATTGACTTGGCACGAGCTGATGCTCAGAAGTTAATTGATGAGGATCCAAATTTGGCCGGGCACCCTCTCTTGGCGCAGGAGTTACAGGCACTTCGCGCCGATGAAGCGGCTGAGTACATAGATAAGGGCTAAAAAGTAAGATAGGCGCCATGAGAATCATCGCGGGCGTTGCAAAAGGGCGCACACTTTCATCCGTTGCCGGTGCCACACGACCTACATCCGATCGCGCGCGTGAAGGACTTTTCTCTTCGCTGCTTTCGGAATTTGGAGATTTCCTCGGTCTTAATTTTCTCGATCTTTTTGCTGGGTCAGGTGCCATTGGATTAGAAGCGCTCTCGCGGGGTGCTTCGATTGTTCATGCAGTAGAGAAAGATGAAAGTGCTTGCAAGACAATTCGAAATAATGAAGAACTCATTGGCAAGACACCTGGAGATTTCCATTTATATTCGATGTCGGCGCAACGTTTTCTCGAGATGCCAACAACAACGGCCTATCACATCATTTATATCGACCCCCCATATGATTATTCAAATAAAGAATTAGATGCTTGCTTAGTACAACTTCTCGCGGGTGGATTCATTCGCGAAGATGCTGTCATTGCCGTTGAAAGAGCAGCGAAAGCCGACGCGCTGGTATGGCCACAGGGGTATGAGGTCCTGCGCGAGAGAAAATACGGGCAAGCAGTCATTTATTACGGAATCCTTGCTCAGAATGGATAAGAGCCCCAACTATTGCTAGCGTTTGCGTCGTGAAGAGCGCTGTCTGTCCTGGATCCTTTGATCCTGTCACCTATGGACACCTAGACATTATCGAACGTGCAAGTTCACGCTTTGATCAAGTCATTGTCGCTGTCCTGGAAAATCGCACAAAATCCTCACTTTTTACTGTGGATCAGCGCATCGAAATGATTCGTGAAACCACTCAAGGTTTTGGCAATGTGATTGTCGATTCTTGGTATGGCCTTCTATCTGATTACTGCACCTCAAATAATATTGGAACTATCGTCAAAGGCCTTCGCGCAGTTACCGATTTTGATTACGAACTGCAAATGGCGCAAATCAATTACCAAGCTGCCAAAATCGAAACTATGTTTATGGCTACATCGCCAACCCATTCATTTTTATCCTCATCGATCGTGAAAGAGTTGGCGCATTATGGTGGAGATGTTTCTACTATGGTTCCGCCGGTAGTTCTCGAAGCACTTCGTGTTCGACTAGCAGGGGAGTAGTACATGGATTCCATTGAGAAACTCACATCTGCCATCGTGATGGTGGAGGAAGCGCGGAGCGTTCCTCTCTCGGCATCGTGCGTGATTCACCGCAGTGAACTTCTAGAAATACTCGATGATGCGAAGAACGCTTTGCCGCAGGATTTTGCTACGGCACAGAACTTATTACTTACTCGTGATGCCATTTTAGAAGAAGGACGCACTAGCGCTGAGCAATTAGTGGCTATGGCTCGCGAAGAAGTTGCTCGCATGGTCGAACAAACTTCTATCGTTCAATCTGCACGCGATGAATCACAAAGAATTTTGGATGATGCACGATCAACGGCTGATCGCGAACGTCAAGAAGTTGAGGATTACATTGACTCGCGCCTTGCCACTCTTGAAGTTATTTTAAATAAAACAATGGACGCTGTTTCGCGTGGACGCGAACGCCTTGCTGGCGCACACGATAATGACGTTTTGTCCCAATTAGCTGCCGACAAGTAATTTTTCTCCTATGACTCGCGCATCTCAGGTTTACCTTCTTAATACTCACGACCTTCCACGTCGTGCTGGAGAAATGAAAGAGTATTTCTTTGACATCCCAGCCCCTGAACGCATGGGCATTGATGTCATCGCAGTACAACCAGGTGAAGATATTCACATTGACTTGCGTTTGGAATCTGTCACTCAAGGCGTCTTAGTGAGTGCGCAAGTTTCTGCTATCGCTACGGGTGAATGCATGCGCTGTCTTGAAAGTGTTGAGTTTGAAATCGATCGCGCATTCCAAGAGTTGTATCGCTATGAACCAGAGAAGGCTCATACGAAAGCGCAACGCAAACGCGCCCGCGAGGAGAACGATGACCTCGATGAGGATGATGAATTAATGATGGATGGCGATGTCATCGATCTTGAAGGCCCGATTCGCGACACCATCGTCTTGGATCTGCCCATCAATCCACTCTGCTCCGAGGAGTGCCCAGGGCTATGCCCAGGATGTGGCGTGAAATGGACGAATTTGCCCAAAGATCATGCTCATGAGGTGATTGATGCGCGCTGGGCGGGCCTTCACGAGGTGGATTTTAAGAATCCGCCTAAATAGGGAATACTGAACCCCTTGCCTGCAGGTATGGGGCTTTAGTGAGAAACATTAAGAAATCAAGAAAGAGGAACGATCGTGCCAGTACCAAAGCGAAAGATGTCCCGCTCCAAGACCCGTTCCCGTCGTAGCCAGTGGAAGACAACGGCAGCAGCACTTGCCGCATGCCCACAATGCCAGCAACCAAAATAGCAACACACAGCTTGCCCAACATGTGGCATGTACAACCGTCGTCAGGTAATCGAGGTCTGATCTGTACTCATCGCTTGCTAAAGCATTAGGCGTCGATATAAGTCCGCAATTGCTCGAGTTAGCTTTGACGCATCGTTCTCATGCCTATGAGTCCGGTGGCACTCTCACTAATGAACGACTTGAGTTTCTTGGCGATTCAGTTTTAGGACTTATCGTCACGCAAGAGTTATATGTTCGTTTTCCTGATCTGGATGAATCCCGTTTATCCCCTTTGCGCTCTGGCATTGTGAACATGCGAGCGCTGGCAGATATTGCGCGCACACTCAATCTCGGTGAGTACATGCGTTTGGGCAAAGGCGAAGAAGTTACTGGTGGGCGCGATAAGAATTCACTCCTTGCAGATGCGCTCGAAGCACTCATCGGCGCAATCTATTTAGAAGCGGGCATGGCCACAGCAACAACAGTGGTGAGCAATTTGATTAGTGAAACCCTTGATGTCGCAATTTCTCGGGGAGCCGGGCTTGATGGAAAAACAGCGCTCCAAGAATTATGCGCAGCCCAAGGAAAAGGCGTCCCTGAATACGTGGTCAGCGAAAGCGGTCCCGATCACGACAAGAGTTTTACAGCCGTGGCTATGGTCGCGGGTGAGGCTATTGCCGAGGGAGCAGGAAAGAGCAAGAGGGAGGCGGAGCAATTAGCCGCCCGCGGTGCCTACGAGATTCTCAGTAGCGCCCCCTCGATTTAAAGGGCAGGTCGCTAGGGTAGGTTTGCCCCGTGTATTTAAAGAGCATCACGCTAAAGGGCTTCAAGTCCTTTGCCTCCGCCACCACCTTGCGCTTAGAGCCAGGTATTACCTGCGTGGTCGGACCTAACGGCTCTGGAAAATCTAACGTCGTTGATGCCCTGAGTTGGGTAATGGGCGAGCAAGGCGCAAAGTCTCTGCGTGGCGGAAAAATGGAAGATGTTATTTTCGCCGGAACAAGTGGTCGTGCACCTCTTGGCCGTGCCGAAGTTTCTGTCACGATCGACAATACCGATGGCGCTCTGCCGATTGATTACACCGAAGTCACTATCTCTCGCATTCTTTTCCGCAACGGCACCAGCGAATATCAAATTAACGGTGATGCCTCACGCCTTCTCGATATTCAAGAATTGCTCAGTGACAGCGGTATCGGTCGCGAGATGCATGTCATTGTCGGACAGGGCCAACTCGATGCAATCTTGATGGCAAACCCACAAGAGCGTCGCGGATTTATCGAAGAAGCTGCGGGGGTTCTCAAACACCGCAAGCGCAAAGAGAAAGCGTTGCGCAAACTTGATTCCATGCAGGCCAACTTGGCTCGCGTACAAGATCTCACTGTCGAACTTCGTCGCCAACTTCGCCCTCTGGGTAAGCAGGCCGAAGTTGCCAAGAAAGCCGCGACTATTCAGGCAGACCTGCGCGATGCAAAACTTCGCCTTCTGGCTGATGATTTAATTTCACTCACCAAAACACTCACTGCAGAAGTTGCTGATGAGACTGCTCTACGTGAGCGCCGTGCCATTGTTGAAGCAGATCTGGATCGTGCACGCGTTCGTGAATCCGAACTCGATGCACAAACGGCCATTGATAACCCACTTCTCGTTGCTGCACAAGAGACCTATTACCGACTCAATGCACTTCGCGAAAAATTCCGCGGAACAGCAAGTTTGGCGCAAGAGCGCTCGCGCTTTTTAGCAGAAGAGGCAGAAGAAGCACGTACAGCTGGTCGTGATCCTGAAAGCCTTGACCGTGAAGCAGCGCTACTTCGCCAAGAGGAAGCCGATCTTCGCCAAGGAGTCATTCAATCTCGCTTCCTATTGCAAGAGGCCACTGCAGCGTTGGCTAAGGCCGAGGCCGATCTTAAGCATGAAGAAGATCGTGTTGCATCAGCCCTTCGAGCCCTTGCCGATCAACGTGAAGGCACAGCCCGCCAAGAAGGACATATCAA
>CAIYRR010000030.1 GCA_903928745.1 uncultured Actinomycetes bacterium
GCAAGAGATATGGATGTACTTCGTGCAGCGCTTGGGGATTCCAAACTCAATTATGTGGGCAAGAGCTACGGCACATATATGGGGACTCTCTACGCAAAACTCTTTCCACTAAACGTCGGTCGAGTAGTTCTTGACGGTGCCATTGACCCCAATGCCAGTAGCCGTGATCAAAACTTGGTACAGGCCATTGGTTTTGATCACGCACTGAATGCATTCATCGCCGATTGCTTTACGCGCCGAGATTGCCCACTCAATTCTTCTTCCGGTGCTCAGATTCTTAATACTTCATACAGCACCAACGCACATTCCTCTGCGATCAAGGTTTCGGGCGCCAGTCAATCCTCAAAACAATCAATAGACAACTCATCAAATCTAAATCGCGCCGTCGCAACCCCAAAGCAAATAGCTGCCGGTGCCACACAATTCATAGAGCTCTTTAAATCGACTTCACTCAAACCATTAACAAGCAGGTCACACCGCGCAGTTACTGAATCTCTGGTTGTCCTCGGTACGGCATCCGCCCTTTATGACAATGCATCAGGATGGCCACAACTACGCACTGCGCTAAAGGAAGCAAAGTCGGGCAACGGCACAACATTCTTAGATCTTGCCGATCAATACAGTCAACGCAATCGCAACGGGACTTATGCAAACAATGAGTCCGATGCCTCTTTAGTTATTGATTGTTTAGATTGGCATGATTCACGCACGCTGGCGCAAGTACAAAGTGATGCAAAGAAGTTCGCAGTTCAAGCACCCGTCTTCGGTCCCTACCTTGCCTACAACGCTCTCTCCTGCCAGTACTTCCCTAAGCAAGCTTCAACAATTGGTGGCGCCTCTCCAGCAACAAACATCGCGAGCATCACAACGACTCCAATAATCATCATTGGTACAACACGTGACCCAGCTACTCCCTACCAATGGGCAGTCGCGCTACATAAGATCATTCAGAATTCCCGATTGATCTCCCTTAATGCCGATGGACATACGGGCCAAGGACGTGGTTCGAACTGCGTGGATTTGGCCGTAGATAAATATTTACTTACCGGGGCAGTTCCAACAAAAGATCTGGCCTGTTCACTTTGAGTCTGGGATAAATCCAAATAGTTCAGGCGTCAATCTGCCGACTTTTCAGCATTATTTCCCGCACCCCTCCGCATATCTATCCCCCTGGAAATGGTAATTAGCACCCCTTGGCATGGGGCATTATTTCCCTATGCGCTTAGACCATGTCTCCTATGTGACCTCCCATGACCAACTCGCCGATACCGTGCAACGACTCGGATCACGACTTGGTTCCACCTTTGTTGATGGGGGAATTCACCCACGTTTTGGTACACGTAACTTCACGTTGCCTTTGCAAGATGGTCACTACCTTGAGGTTGTATGTCCACTAGATCACCCTGCTTCTGATTCATCTGCATTTGGTAAGGCAGTATCACAACGTGCAGCAGAGGGTGGCGGTTGGCTTACATGGGTTGTATCTGTTGATGATGTTGCACCGATTGAGGAGCGTCTAGGGCGTTCAGCAGTTGATGGTCACCGTGTGAAACCAGATGGCACA
>CAIYRR010000031.1 GCA_903928745.1 uncultured Actinomycetes bacterium
AGATCTACAAAGTTCTTCACCGTCTTGGGGGCGTGATTACCGAAGACATTGATTTTGTTATCTCCCAGTGAGGTGGAGAGAGTGACGACGCTTGTGCCCAGACTCATGGTGCTCCTTAGATTTTTTGGAATGCGAAAATTTTTGCTAGTGGAGACGAGGGGAATCGAACCCCTAACCCCTGCCTTGCAAAGGCAGTGCTCTGCCAATTGAGCTACGTCCCCGAGTGACTTGCACAGACACTACTACGGTTTTGGTACCGCTATTCTTCCGCGGCCGTGTTCCAAAGATCCTCCTCAGCCTGGCGGTCTGAAATCTTCTTTTTGGCAAAGAAAATACCGACAATGACCGCAATGATGGCAAGCAGTTTCTTCTTCACGTGGGCCTTGGAGGACTTGAACCTCCGACCTCTTCCTTATCAGGGACGCGCTCTAACCAGGCTGAGCTAAAGGCCCCGAAAACCTGCGTAAGGCTACAGGTAAGTTGTGTTAGACCCAAACCGAGAATTTATGCTCAGCTTTCTACAGCTGAATCCACCTCCGCGCTCTTTGTCACTGAAACAACTTGCACCCCATCACTGAGGTTTACTAACCGAACACCCATCGAATCACGCCCGGTTTGGCGTACCTCGGCTGCTGGAGTGCGCATAACAGTACCAGCAGATGTAATCGCTAAAACCTCATCCTCGTCGCGCAATACGAGAGCGCTCACAAGTACTCCCCGAGAATCTTCATCGATTTTGGCGGCCTTAATACCGATGCCGCCTCGACCTTGTAGGCGGTACTCCTCTAATGGGGTTTTCTTGCCGTAACCGCCGTCAGTGGCTGTAAAGACCAAGAGATTTGAGTCTTGAGAATTAATCCGCGCCATTGTTAGTAGCTCATCTCCTGTACGGAATTTCATCCCGATCACACCACTTGTAGAGCGTCCCATTGGGCGAAGTGATTCATCATCGGCTGTGAAACGCATCGCCATTCCTTTTCTGGAAACCAGAAGGAGTTCGTCTTTACCGTCAACGAGTGAAGCGCTCACTACTTCGTCTTCATTTTTTAATGTGATGGCAATTAGTCCACCAGCTCTAGGTGAATCGTATTCACGCAGCGGGGTTTTCTTAACTAATCCATTTTTTGTAGCAAGGACTAAATAAGGCGCCGCTTCGTAATTTTTGATTGAGAGAACTTGAGCGATATGTTCTTCAGGTTTGAACGCTAAAAGGTTCGCAACATGTTGGCCTCGAGCATCCCGCCCTGCATCTGGGAGCTCGTGTACTTTGGCGCGATAAACGCGTCCTTGGTTTGTAAAGAACAACAACCAATCATGAGTTGAAGCAACAAAGAAATGATCAACAACATCATCTTGCTTTAACATCGCACCTTTAACACCTTTACCGCCACGTTTTTGCGAGCGGTACAGATCAGCTTTAGTCCTCTTGGAATATCCGCTGTGTGTAATAGTGACGACAGCCTCTTGATCTGGGATTAGATCCTCTGCTGAAAAATCGCCTTCGCTTGCAACAATCTGGGTGCGACGATCATCCCCGTATTTTGCCACCAAATCTGAAAGCTCTGTCTTGATTATTTCTCTTTGTTTTTCAGGGCTAGCAAGAATGGCGGTGAGTTCAACAATGTCAGCCATAAGGCCGTCATATTCGTCATTGATCTTCTGGCGTTCCAAGGCTGCAATTCTGCGCAGTTGCATATCCAAAATTGCATTGGCTTGAATTTCATCAACATCGAGTAATTTCATCAAACCTGTGCGGGCTTCTTCTGGTGTGGTGCTTGCACGAATTAATGCGATTACCGCATCAAGAGCATCAAGAGCCTTTAAATACCCGCGCAAAATATGTGCGCGGCGCTCTTTTTCAGTTAAGCGGTACTGGGTTCGGCGAACAATTACTTCAACTTGGTGGTCAATGTAATAGCGAACAAATTCATCTAAACGCAATGTGCGAGGAACGCCATCAACGAGGGCCAACATATTGGCACCGAAAGTGTCTTGGAGTTGAGTTTGTTTGTATAGATTGTTTAGTACAACTTTTGGAATTGCGTCGTTGCGTAAGACAACAACAAGTCGCTGCCCAAGACGTTCGTTTCCTTCATCGCGTACATCTGCGATGCCCTTTATTTTGCCGTCTTTAACTAATTCAGCGATCTTTAAGGCCAAATTGTCTGGGTTAACTTGGTAGGGAAGTTCGGTAATAACAAGACATGTACGTTTATTGATCTCTTCTACTGAAACCACAGCACGCATCGTGATGGAGCCACGGCCGGTTCGGTAGGCATCTTCAATTCCTGTGCGGCCAACAATTAAACCGCGGGTAGGAAAATCTGGGCCTTTCACAATTTTTAGTAGTTGTGTAAGTAGCTCATCAGATTTTGCTTCAGGGTTTGCAAGTGCCCAATCAACACCTTCGGCTATTTCACGTAAATTATGTGGGGGAATGTTTGTCGCCATTCCAACTGCGATACCAGCACTGCCATTTACTAATAAGTTTGGAAAGCGACTAGGTAGGACATCTGGTTCCTCTGATCGCCCATCGTAATTGGGGCTGTAGTTAACAGTGTTCTCGTCGATGTCGCGCATCATCTCCATAGCCATTGGAGAAAGTCGTGCTTCTGTATAACGCATTGCTGCGGCTGGATCATTTCCTGGTGAGCCAAAGTTTCCGTTGCCATCTACCAATGGATAGCGAAGTGACCATGTTTGAGCTAAACGAACAACAGTGTCATAAATTGCCGTGTCACCGTGTGGGTGATATTTACCCATAACATCGCCGACGATACGAGATGACTTGTAGTAACCCTTATCAGGTCGGTAACCACCGTCATACATGGCAAACAAAACTCTACGGTGAACTGGCTTAAGACCATCTCGCACATCAGGTAAGGCACGACCTACGATGACACTCATCGCATAATCAAGATAAGAGCGCGCCATCTCCACTTGGAGGTCGACAACTTCGATGCGATCGAAGTCTTTCTTAATCTCGTCCATTTTTTCCTTTAGGTCTCTATTAGATATCTAAGAAGCGAACGTCTTTGGCGTTGCGTTGGATAAATTGGCGACGTAGTTCAACATCTTCACCCATGAGCACAGAGAAAAGATCGTCAGCTGCTGCCGCATCATCCAGACTGACATGAATGAGAACTCGGTGTTGGGGATCCATTGTGGTGTCCCATAATTCTTTAGCGGGCATTTCGCCTAGACCTTTAAAGCGTTGGATTCCATCTTCTTTTGGAAGACGCTTGCCTGCATCTACTCCGATTTTTATAAATCCATCGCGTTCACGATCTGAAAATGCGTACTGAACAGGTTCTTTTCCGCCCCATTTAAGTTTGTATAAAGGAGGTTGGGCAAGATAAACAAAACCTTGCTCTATGAGTGGGCGCATAAATCTAAAAAGTAATGTGAGTAAAAGCGTCCGGATGTGTTGACCGTCGACATCAGCATCTGCCATCAAGATAATTTTGTGATAGCGAAGCTTGGCAATATCAAATTCATCATGCACGCCGGTGCCTAAAGCGGTAATTAACGCTTGAACTTCGTTGTTTTGAAGGACTCTGTCAATACGTGCCTTCTCAACGTTGAGAATTTTTCCTCGGATTGGTAGTACTGCTTGATACCTAGAGTCACGTCCACCTTTAGTGGAACCTCCTGCTGAATCACCTTCGACAATATAAAGTTCGCATTTTTCTGGTTCAGTCCATTGGCAATCTGCAAGTTTTCCTGGCATGCCTCGGCCTTCAAGTAAACCTTTTCTGTTACGAGAAAGATCTCGTGCTTTTCTGGCAGCTACACGAGCGGCGGCGGCATCAATTGACTTGCGAACAATATCTTTACCTTCAGCAGGGTTCTTTTGTAACCAAGTAGTGAATTCTTCGTTCACTACTTTTTGGACGAAAGATTTTGCTTCAGTGTTACCAAGTTTTGTTTTTGTTTGGCCTTCAAATTGAGGTTCTGCTAATTTGATAGAAAGAATCGCGGTGAGACCTTCTCGAACATCGTCGCCAGTGAGCCTGTCTTCTTTCTTGCGAATAAATCCCCATTCTTCGCCAAATTTATTGACGATTGAGGTGAGAGCTGTTCGGAAACCTTCTTCGTGTGTTCCACCTTCCTGTGTATTGATTGTGTTCGCAAAAGTGTAAACAGATTCAGAAAAACCAGCGTTCCATTGCATCGAGATTTCAAGTGACATACGTTGTTTTTCATCAGTAGCTGAAAATGAAATTATTGATTTATGTGTTTCGCCGCGAGTTAGGTTTAGATGTTTAACGAAATCCGTAATGCCACCTTCGTAGTGGTAGCGGATTTCTAGTTGTTCACCTTTTTCGTCAACGTGTCCAGATCTTTCGTCTTTCAATGTGATCGTTAAACCTTGGTTAAGGAAGGCCATTTCTCGAAAGCGGGTAGATAATATTTCAAAAGAGAAATCAGTTGTTTCGAAAATTTCTTTCGATGGCCAGAATTGAACCGTTGTTCCTGTAGAACTTGATGGCTCACCTTGTTTGACTGGAGCAGATGGAACGCCGAGTTTGTAATCTTGTGACCAATTAAAACCATCACGTTGAACAACAACAGAAAGATCAGAACTCAGAGCGTTAACAACTGAAATTCCCACACCGTGGAGGCCTCCGGAAACCGAGTAACCACCGTCTCCAAATTTTCCTCCAGCGTGTAAAACTGTCATAACAATCTCTAGCGCTGGCTTTTTCTCGACAGGGTGCATATCCACGGGGATTCCGCGCCCGTTATCTACAACCTTTAAGCTGCCATCTGGCATTAACGTCACATTGATATCTGTGCAGTACCCAGCTAACGCCTCATCTACGGCGTTATCTACGACTTCATAAACAAGGTGATGAAGCCCTCGCTCACCCGTTGAGCCGATATACATTCCGGGGCGCTTACGGACAGCTGCCAAACCTTCAAGAACCGTGATTGAGCTTGCGTCGTATGTGTTCGTTTTACTTGGCACAACGCTCCTTTTACGCTCAAATAAAGGCGTAAACCAGCTATAGCGACCTTTTCCTCAGTTTCGGGAAAATGGCTCTAGTGGCCCGCTAGGGATATTTTCCCTTTTATTATCCTTTTATCTTACCGTGAAATTCAGATCCTTGTAGCGCAGGTAAGCCTTAGGGGTGGGTATAGGGGCACGAACTCGCCACAGGTGAGGGTTCCTATTATGAAACCACCTAATAAGGCGTTATATCTAGGAGTAGGTGTCTCTCGGTCCTTGGGCACCTTTTATGGAGCGCCGGCCATGTTTCCAGGTGGGACCTTCTGGTCCAAGAATATTGAGTGAGTCAACCAGGGCTCCTGGGGCGCTTTTTTGGATCATATGTAAAACATCTGGCGCCACTAATTGAAGCTGGGTCGACCATGCTGTTGATGAAGTTCTAATCGTTAACACTCCATCTAATAATGAAATAGGGGTGGTGTGGTCTGAGATTTGTTCTCCAACAATTGAAGACCATGAAGAAAAAAGTGTTCCTTCTGCGATTCCTGTTTTCCATTCACGATCAATTATTAGTTTATTTAATACATCCCCGAGAGCTAACGGGTCTGTTGCTTTCTGTGTGCTTTCCTTTATGTTTTTCTTAGGTTTCCTTTTGTGTGTTTGGAAAGAGCGGAATAAATCGAGTGCTAAATCTCTCTTAGCCATTAATTACTCCTCTCACTCACTTGCCCTGGGGTCACAAACATTCTTACACCTTCCAAATCTTTTGGAAGATCGCTAGCGACCGCCGCTGTGATGATTGTTTGCTCTGCCATCTTTGTTGCGTTTACTAACTGCTCACGTCGTGAATTATCAAGTTCAGCAAATATGTCATCGAGGATAAGTATTGGCTCCGCGCCTTCGTTTTTCAAGAGGTTGAATGATCCCAAACGTAATGCGATAGCCATAGACCAAGATTCGCCGTGGCTGGCGTAACCTTTCGCCGGGAAAGGTCCTAGTTGTAATTGTAAATCATCTCTATGAGGTCCAAATAAAGTTATACCGCGTTCTATTTCTTGGTATTGCATTTCATTGATTTTACCTAAATATATTTCTTTATTTTTTTCTATATCGGTGCTTAAACCTTCTGTAGATGATTTATAAAAAATCTCTGTAGGTTTAACTTCGTTTAAATTCTCGTAACTTCGTTGAACCCAAGGATTTAATTCTTGGGTTAATGCGATTCTTTCAGCCGTTAAATTCGCGCCAATAGTGACAAGTTGTTCATTCCATGGTGTTAGTGCGTTCTGGGAAGTTCTTGTTTTAAGTAAAGCGTTCCGTTGTTTTACAACTCTTTCATAATCAGAAATAACTGCAGATAAACGAGGACTTCTTGTAACTAGAAGTTTGTCTAGAAAATCACGTCTGATTGATGGGTCGCCACGAACGAGGTCTAGATCCTCTGGTGAAAAGTAGATTACTTGGCAAGCTCCCAAAATTTCTCTTTGGCTCCGGGTAGTGTTTTGATTAATTTTCGCCCTATTCGCTTTTTGGGCATTTATTTCTAAATCAACCTGAAGGGTGCGCCCATCCTTTTCGATTTCGCATCTTATTATTGCTTGGGTGTGGCCTAAGTGAATTAGTGGGAGATTATTCGAAACCCGATGGGAAGATAAAAAAGCTAAATAAATCAAGGCTTCAGCGATGTTAGTTTTCCCGGATCCGTTGTCGCCAAGGAATGTGGTTACACCCGGTTTAAATGAAAGGTCTAGTTGTGAGTAAGACCTAAAATTTGTGAGTGATAATTGATTTATACGCATTCATTTAAGAGGCGTAGCGCATCGGCATTAGTAGGTATTTGTAATTCTCTTCAGCCTTAGCATCTTGTGTTGTTTTACCCATTAATATCGCTGGCTTGTTAGAACCAGTAAATGAAATTTGTACGAACGGTGTTCCTATAGCTTGTAAACCATCTATTAGAAAAGTTGGGTTAAATGCAATAGTGATTGGTTCGCCAGTAAGCATGATTTCTATAGCTTCGGTTGCTTGGGCTTCTTCTCCCGCGCCCGCTTCTAGTCCTAATGAAGATCCTTCAAAAGAAAGGCGTAATGGAACTGTTTTATCTGTAACTAACGCTACACGGCGAACAGAATCTAGAAATTGTGCAACTTCTACAACAACGGTTGTTGTTACCTCTTGTGGTAATAAATGTTTAAATGGTGGAAAGTTTCCATCTAACATTCTAGATGTCATAGATTTACTTTCTTCAGCGAATCCAGCTAGGCGGTCATGTGAGGCCGTTGGTGCTAAAGAAATAGAAACATTTTTTTGGCCGGTGAGCGACTTCGCCGCTTCAGCTAAAGTTCTAGCGCGCAGTAGCGCTGTTGTTTCCACATTTGGTTGAGCCGCTTGCCATTGAAGTTCTCTGACTGCTAGTCGATATCTATCTGTGGCAGCTAATGTGATTGTGTCGTGATTAATATCAATATGTATTCCTGTGAGTGTTGGTAGGGAGTCATCTCTTCCTGCCGCTACAGCTACTTGAGCTACAGCTGTTGAAAATAAATCAGTGGCGATTACACCTGTTACTTCTGGTAATTCAGGAAGATTTGGGTAGTCGTTTAATGACAAAGTTGGCAATGTGAATTTTGCGCTTCCTGCAGTAACTAAAACTCTAGTTCCGTCTAATTCCACTGTTACTGGTTTAGCGGGTAATGATCTAGAAATTTCAGCTAGGAGTTTTCCAGGGACCAACACTTTTCCATCAAGGCTCACTGTTGCTGAAAAATTCGCTTTGCTAGAGGTTTCTAAATCAGAACCTGATAAAAACACTTCGTTGTTTTTCGCTTCAATAACAATCCCTAGTAAGGCGGTCATTATGGGACGTGTGGAAAGACTCCGGGAAACCCAATGGACCGCTTCAGCTAACGCGTGTTGTTCGACGGTAAATTTCACGCCGCACCTCTCATACTGATAGTTACTGTTGAGCTTGGCAGTTGCTTGGCTCCTGTTTGAAAGTCTTTCATAAAGTTCTCCACCCTCAACCTTTTAATAGATATAAGTAGTAGTAGTAACCAACGGGGTTTTTGTGGAAAACGAGGAAAAACCCAGGTCAGGGCAGGGTGTTTGTATTTCATTGTGTGGATAACCCTGGATTTAATGTGGATAAGAAAAAACTCTTATTTCCAAGATCTCGGAGAAAACGGAAGAAAAGATGAAAGAGAGATGGTTTTACACCGCTTCCCCCATAGTTATCCACATCTTTCCCCCACCTGGGGGTAAACGCTCCCATATCGGACATATCAGGCTTACCCATTCTTAGCTTGAAGCTTGATTCTATTTGTGAGCTCAGTGACCTGATTGTAAATCGAGCGCCTTTCGGCCATCAACTGACGGATTTTACGATCGGCGTGCATAACAGTGGTGTGGTCGCGCCCACCAAACATTTGCCCGATCTTTGGCAGCGATAACTCCGTCAACTCCCGACATAGGTACATCGCAATTTGGCGAGCGTTCACCAGCACGCGAGACCTAGAAGTTCCACAAAGGTCATCCATGGTCAGACTGAAATAGGCGGCGGTTTGAGCCATGATTGTTGCGCCAGTGATGTTGGGTATTGCTTCATTAGGAATTAAATCTTTAAGAACTATCTCCGCCAGATTTAAATCAACACCTTGTCTATTTAAACTTGCGAAAGCAGTTACACGAATGAGCGCACCTTCAAGCTCACGAATATTTGTTGAGATTTTACTTGCAATATATTCCAACACTTCATCGGATGCATTGAGTTTGTCTTGCGCTGCTTTCTTTCGCAAAATAGCGATTCGGGTTTCCAACTCAGGTGGTTGAATATCTGTAATTAGACCCCATTCAAATCGACTACGAAGTCGATCTTCCAATGTGGTTAACTGTTTTGGAGGACGGTCACTAGAAATAACTATTTGTTTATTAGCGTTATACAACGTATTAAATGTATGAAAGAACTCTTCTTGCGTACGTTCTTTATTCTCCAAGAACTGAATATCATCAACTAACAACACATCTAAATCACGGTATCTACGTTGGAAAACAGATGCTTTATCGTCACGAATAGAGTTAATGAAATCGTTGGTGAACTCTTCACTGGAAACATAACGAACTCGCACACCACCATAAAGTTCTTTTGCATAAGCACCAATTGCATGGAGCAGGTGTGTTTTTCCTAATCCAGATTCACCGTAAATAAAGAGAGGGTTGTAAGCCTTAGCTGGAGCCTCTGCGACAGCAACAGCGGCAGCGTGGGCAAACCGGTTGGATGCTCCGATAACGAAAGTTTCAAAAATGTATCGTGGGTTAAGTTGGGAAACTTCAGAAGTTTTTACTACAGGTTGATCGTCGCGACCTGTGCCAACTTTAGGTTGAACAATTTCAATATCAATCTCTGGGGCGAGAGGACTTGGTAGATCCAACCCTTCATCAACTGTTACAGCGATATTTGTCTTTTCACCGAGCTCACGAGAGAGCACTTCACCGACAACAGAACGCAAACGAGTCTCTAAAACATCCTTAGCGAAGACATTTGGGGCTGCAACCAAGAAGTTGGTGGACCCACCTGATTGGATGAGACCTAAAGGCTTTGTCAGAGCCAAAAAAGCCCTGTGTTGGGGGGCATCAACCGCGACATCGGCAATTACCCTCGCCCATAAAGCCACAAGGTCTGTCTCAACTAGCGCCACTTACGACCCCTTTAACTATCCACAGGTTTTTCCACAGGCTGTGGTCTAAACCCTTACTTGAGCCTCAAAGTAACCTAGGCCCTGTGGAGAGGTTCGAAAAATAGAGGGAAAAGAGGAGAAAAGCAAGTAGTTATCCACAAGATCACACCCCAAGAAAAAGGTTTGAGCGTAAATCCTCCCAAAAGGCGGATTTAACTAAATCTGAGTTTGACCCAGTTATCCCCAGACCTCTACCGTTACCTCCTTGTTCCCCTCTAATGACTTTTACCGCACCTTCAAGGAGTTCTCATGACAAAGCGCACTTTCCAGCCGAACGTTCGCCGTCGCGCGAAGAAGCACGGCTTCCGCGCCCGCATGGCAACTCGCGCCGGCCGAGCTGTTCTTTCTGCCCGTCGCGCTAAAGGTCGCGCCCGAATCTCTGCGTAGTCACACCTCGTGCTACCTCGTTCTGCACGTTTAACATCACCAGAAGATTTCGCACGAACTACCAAAAGCGGTTTTCGCGTTACAAGTAAATCCCTGGTCGGTTACTTATATTCAACCCACAGCTCAAACGATCCTCTTTGTGGATTAATTATCAGTAAAACAGTTGCGGGCTCTGTAGGAAGACATAAATTGGCCCGACAAATCCGACATGGATTAATAAATTATTTAAATGAAATTCCAACCGGGAGTCTGGTGGTTATTCGTGCACTCCCAAATGTTTCAAAGAAAGATACACAGGCAGATCTTAAGAAAGTCATCACAGGATTAATTGAAAAAGCGATGGCCACTACATGAGGAAACTAGCGATTCAACTCGTTGGGCTATATCAAAAATGGATCTCTCCAATGTTTCCTCCCCGTTGTAAGTATTACCCATCATGTTCTTCATATGCGATCACAGCAATTTCTCGTTATGGATTTAAAGGGTTACTAATGTCAGGCTGGCGACTACTTAGATGTAACCCTTGGTCACATGGCGGGGTGGATTATGTCCCAGAGAAATCAACTAAATTTAACAACCACAACAACCTAGTAACTAAGGGCGTAAACCCATGAGCACGATCCTAAACCCCTTATATATCGCTGTTTCTTGGGTCATTATCTCAATCCATAAACTTCTTACACCTATTTTTTCATCAAACAGTGGAGTCTCTTGGAGCCTTTCAATTATTGGGCTCGTGATACTTATCCGTATTCTTTTAATTCCTCTTTTCGTAAAACAAATTAAAAGCCAGCGCGCACTCACAGCGCTCCAACCACATCTTAAAGAGATTCAAAAGAAGCATAAAGATGATCGCCAAAAGCAATCAGAAGAGATGATGAAGCTCTACAAAGAGCACAAAACAAACCCACTCGCTTCCTGTTTCCCGATTCTTGCCCAAGCACCAATCTTCTTCTCACTCTTTACAGTTCTTAATGGCATCGGTAAGAACCCGCCAGTTGCTCATGGTGTACTCACACAAGCTGAAGTAGTAAGCGCGCATAACGCTACATTTTTCGGCGCCCCAATTTCTGCAACATTTCTAGGTTCGTCGAATACAACAGTAAAACTTGTTACTGTTTTGTTGATTGCATTTATGTCGATCACAACATTTACAACACAGCGTCAGTTAATGGTTAAAGGAATGCCAAAAATGGATTCCAGTAACAACATGATGCTCCAACAGCAAAAAATTATGTTGTATGCATTCCCAGTTATTTTCGCGCTCTCAGGTGTTAACTTTCCGATTGGTGTTTTGATTTACTGGTCGACCACAAACCTTTGGACATGGGGCCAACAGTTTTATGTCATCAAGAGAAACCCAACACCAGGATCTCCTGCATTCCTTGAGCTTCAAGCCAAGCGAGCTAAAAAGA
>CAIYRR010000032.1 GCA_903928745.1 uncultured Actinomycetes bacterium
GATTCATAATAAAAAGAGGTAGGCCGTCCCATCACGAGCCAACTCCAGGGATTTGCTTGGTAGGCATGGTCATCGGTGAGCGTTGTATGAAAGTGCAACATTTCTGCGTGGTAGTGCCACAGCGCCCGAAGCGGTGCGGGAATGAAGCCCCATGATGTCTCACGGTTATCGGTCCAGTGTCGATCCCAACCACGCGGACTTGTAAACCACCCGATCCAACTAAAAACATAAGTTGCAATCGGTACGACAGCAAATTGCATAACGCGTTTAGCAATTAGGCGAATAGACCATCCGGTGTTTCTGAAATCTAAGTAGAGGGCCAGCAAAGCAAAGGCGAAGAGAAAATATGCCCCACTCCATTTGGTTGCACTTGCTAAACCAAAGAGAAATCCAGCTAGCCAATAACGATTCTTAAGCCAGGCGAATGCGCCTAGGAGCGCGAAGAATGTAAGAAAAAGATCTAGAAGCGCAGTACGTGAATGTACAAGAGCTAATCCATCGAGCGCCATCAACCCAGCGGCAAGTGCGTTGAGAGATTTGGAATGAAAGAGCAGATTGGTTATTCGCGCGATTATGTAAACGCAGAGGGCCCCAACAACTGCGCTGCTGATTCGCCAACCAAATTCGTTATTCCCAAAGAGTTTGATGCCTAGCCCAATGCACCATTTGCCAACTGGTGGGTGAACGATGAATTCAGGGGAAGATCCAGTTACCTCGACACCGTATTTGAGGAGGTTTTTAGCACCGTCTACGTAGTAGACCTCATCGAAGACGTAACCCTTTGGGGTTCCTAAATTCCATATGCGCAAGAAAAATGAGATCAGCGCAATCAGGATGGGTGCCATATCCATAGCCTAGGCGCGAAGTCTGAATAATCCTGAGAGGATGGAGCCATGAGTTTGATACTTGCTGGGACACCTTTGGGAAATCCTAAGGATGCCAGCGCTCGATTGCTTGGTGCAATTGAGAGTGCGAGTGTTATTGCAGCAGAGGATTCTCGGAAATTTCATAGATTGTGTAAAGACCTGGGCGTTCATTTTTCAGGAAGAGTGGTTTCTTTTTTTGAAGGAAATGAAACAGAGCGCACTCAAGAGTTGCTTGATATTTTAAAATCTGGCGCAGAGGTATTGGTGGTCTCTGATGCTGGAATGCCAACAGTGAGTGATCCGGGATATCGGTTGATGCGTGATGCAATTGCTGCAAATATTGATGTTTCCGTAATCCCAGGACCAAGTGCAGTCACGATGGCACTTGCACTTTCGGGACTTCCTACCGACCGCTTCGTTTTTGAAGGATTTTCACCAAGAGCCGCAGGGGCGCGCGAAAAATTCTTTGCACAATTGCGCCACGAAGAGCGCACCATCGTGTGGTTTGAAGCGCCACATCGACTTGCAGAATCTTTGGCGGATGCCGTCGAAGTTTTTGGCTCTGATCGCCTGGCAGCGATGTGTCGTGAGATGACCAAGACGTATGAAGAAACAATCCGCGCCACTCTGGGGGAAATTCTTCTGTGGGCGAAGGAGCACGAAGTTCTTGGAGAAATCACGATGGTCCTCGCCGGTGCGCCAACGCATTCGCAGGAAATTACGGCATCAGGGATGGTCGCCAGAGTGCAGGAATTTGAAGCGGCGGGCATGGATCGAAAGGCGGCAATAGCCACTGTGGCCGAAGAATTCTCAGTGGCTAAGCGGGATGTTTTCGCCGCGATGGTTGATGCGAAATCAACCTCTAAGATAACCACGTGAGTCAAAACAAGGCAGCCGCGGGTAAATCGTTCTATTTGTCGACCCCGATTTACTACGTCAACGACGCTCCGCATATTGGCCACGCCTATACAACTGTGGCTGGGGATGTATTGACCCGTTGGCATCGCCAACGCGGCGAAAGCGTCTGGTTCTTGACCGGCACCGACGAACACGGCCAGAAAGTCATGCGTACAGCCGAAGCCAACAATGTTTCTCCGCAAGCATGGGTAGACAATCTTGTTGAGACGGCATGGAAGCCAAACTGGCGTGCACTCAATATTGCAAACGATGATTTTATTCGCACGACAGAACCTCGTCACATGGAACGTGTTCAACGATTCTTGCAAAGCCTCAAAGATGCCGGACACATTTACGCTGGCAAGTACGAAGGTCCGTACTGCGTAGGCTGCGAAGAGTTCAAACTTCCTGGTGACTTGATCGACAAAGATGGTGAGAAACTTTGTCCGATACATAGCAAGCCCATTGAGTTAGTGAATGAGAACAATTGGTTCTTTAGACTCTCTGCCTTTGTCGAGCCACTTTTGCAGCACTACCGCGATAATCCTGAAGCATGTCAACCAGAGAGCGCTCGCAATGAAGTTGTTTCCTTCCTTGAAAGTGGCGTGAATGATCTTTCGATTTCACGTTCCACTTTTGATTGGGGCATTCCTGTCCCTTGGGATAAAGACCAGGTTGTATATGTGTGGTTTGACGCGTTGCTTAACTATGCAACAGCTGTCGGGCTTGGCGATGATCCAGAAAGCGCCGGTGGCAAGAAGTTTGCGCAAACTTGGCCGTGCGACGTTCATTTAGTTGGTAAAGATATTTTGAGATTCCACGCAGTGATTTGGCCAGCGATGTTGATGGCTGCTGGTTTGCCTGTTCCTGGAAAAATATTTGCGCACGGTTGGTTGCTTGTCGGTGGCGAGAAGATGAGCAAGAGCAAACTGACCGGTATCGCACCAAGTGACATCACAGATCACTTTGGAGTGGACGCATTTAGGTATTACTTCTTACGCGCAATCCCATTTGGCACAGATGGATCTTTCTCTTGGGAAGATATGCATGCGCGCTATACAAGCGAACTTGCAAATGATTTTGGCAACCTTGCATCGCGTCTTGCTGCGATGGTTCAGAAATATTGCTGTGGAGTTCTTCCTGCGGTCAGCCATGATGCTGGGCTTGAAGCGACACTTGCTGCGACCGTTGAAAAAGCAGATGCCGCGATGTGTGCCTTGGATTTCCAGGGTGGCATCAACGCCATCATGGATTTCTGCAAGCGGGTCAATGGTTATGTGACTGAGCAAGAGCCTTGGGTGTTAGCCAAAGACCCAGCTAATCAAGCAACACTCGAGGGCGTTTTATATAACACTGCCGAATCTTTGCGTGCACTTGCTGTCTTGTTGCATCCAGTGATGCCAGCAACGTGTGAAATTTTGTGGGAAAGCCTCGGTGCTAATAAAACTATTGGCGCAATTGGCGATGAACAAATCGGAAATGTTGCAACGTGGGGTCAGCTTCCTCCCGGATCACTTGTAGAGAAAAGCGCTGTGCTCTTTCCACGGTTAGAAACCGCTGAGTAATTTTTATGGCTGATCGCCACAATAGAGATATCGACCGCCCGCTACCTCCACTGCCCGAACCTTTACCTGTCACAACGGTTGATGCTCACGCGCATCTGGAGATCGTTACCGAAACTGCTCCTGACTCCGTTGAAGTCGGAGAAGTATTGGCAGCGGCAAAATCTGTTGGCGTGGACCGTGTTGTTCAGGTGGGTTATTCGGCCGAACAATCCAAGTGGTGTGTAGCAGCAGCAGAGCATTGGAACGACTCTGTGTTGGCCGCAGTCGCACTTCACCCTAACGAAGCTCCTGTTGTTGAAGACTTGGAGCACGACTTAGCAATCATTGCCGAATTAGCCCAACATCCACGAGTTCGAGCAATCGGTGAAACTGGTCTGGACTATTTCCGAACACCTCCAGAGTTGCGCAAACGTCAACAGGAATCTTTCAAGTGGCATATTGAGTTGGCCAAGAAAACGAATAAGGCACTCGTGATTCATGACCGCGATTCTCATGATGACGTTCTCTCTGTTCTGCTTGAAGTTGGCGCACCAGAAAAAACGGTCTTTCATTGTTTCTCAGGCGATGTAGCCATGGCGAAAATATGTATCGAACGCGGTTACGTCCTCTCATTTGCTGGCACTCTCACTTTCAAGAATGCGCCAGCACTTCGCGAAGCGGTAGCGCTTGTCCCGCACGATCAACTTCTTGTCGAGACTGATTCACCTTTCTTGGCACCTGTGCCACACCGAGGTGGTCTCAATACTCCCGCCCAGATTGCAAATATTGTCCGCGCGATGGCGCACGAGCGCGGCGAAGATGTCGGCGAATTAGCCACAAAACTCGGTGAGAACGCTGAGCGCATCTTTGGGTCATTCGCCCCGTGAGTACTTTGCTTGGTGCAACAGAAATTCGCGCACTTGCCGCATCCCTTGATCTCAAACCAGCAAAGGCACTCGGTCAGAATTTTGTTATTGATGCAAATGTTTGTCGCAAGATTGTGCGCCTTGCCGGAGTGACCTCTACTGATGTTGCGGTCGAAATTGGCCCGGGTCTTGGTTCGCTCACTTTAGCTTTACTCGATGAAGCTCAATCCGTAATTGCCGTTGAAATTGATGAGCGCCTCGCAAAGCAATTACCGATCACCGTTGCCGAACACTCAGACCGTGCTTCGTATTTAACTGTAATCAATCAGGATGCGTTGCAAATTGGAGAGTTGCCCACGGATCCAACCGTTCTTGTTGCAAATTTGCCATACAACATCTCCGTCCCAGTGCTGTTGCATTTTCTTGAAACTTTTCCTACTTTGCGCTCGGGCGTTGTCATGGTTCAAGCAGAAGTTGCAGATCGTTTAGCAGCCAAGCCAGGAACCAAGGAGTATGGGATTCCAACCGTGAAGGCTGCATGGTGGTCACAAATGTCTTTAGCTGGATCGGTTTCTCGCTCCGTGTTTTGGCCTGCACCAAATGTTGATTCGAAATTAGTGGGTTTCACTCGCCGCCAAACTCCGGCCGATGAATCACTGCGGCCTGTTGTATTTGCAGCAATAGATCATGCATTTGCTCAACGTCGCAAAATGTTGAGGTCAGCAATGAGTGGTTGGCTTGGGGGATCCGAGGTTGCAATTGAGGTTTTGACTCGAGCAAAAATTGATCCCACATTGCGCGGTGAAGTCCTAGTGATTGAGGATTATTGCGCTATAGCCGACGCAATTACTCAAATGGGCATAGGGTTTTAGCATGTCGCATATCGTTCCAAACGCTGTCGTTGTTCGCGTTCCTGGAAAAGTGAATCTGCAACTGTCGGTCGGTCCAAAAGAGAGCGACGGGTATCACGGGGTTGTTACCGTATTTCAAGCCATCTCTTTATTTGATGATGTAACTGTTTCTCGAGCCGATGTGGACGACGGCATATCTATTGCAATTTCTGGCGATCTCGCACATGGCGTTCCGACGGATGAAACAAATCTAGCTTTTATAGCAGCCAAGTTGATGTGCCAGGCATATGACCTGCCTACCGATCTTGTTATCGATATTAAGAAATCAATTCCAGTTGCTGGCGGGATGGCTGGTGGTAGCGCAGATGCTGCGGCAACTATTTTGGCACTCGATCACCTTTTCACTCTTGGGCTAGCGCGCGAGGATATGCATTCGATCGCAGCGAAAATCGGAAGTGATGTCCCATTCTTACTCGGTGGCGGAACAGCTGTAGGTCGTGGGCATGGAGATGAAGTCACTTCTGCACTTTCTCGTGGCACCTACCACTGGGTCTTGGCACTTTCATCAGTGGGACTTTCCACTCCCGCAGTTTTCAACGAAATTGATAGATTGCGTGAGGGTCTTGATGTTGCACCACCTCATGCGAATGAATATTTACTACAAGCGCTACTGACTGCAGATGCAGTTGCGGTAGGTAAAGCGCTAGCCAATGATTTACAGGCAGCCGCATGTTCGCTTCGTCCGGCTCTACGTTTAATCCTTGATGTCGGGCACGAGTATGGCGCCCTTGGTTGCATCGTCTCCGGATCTGGTCCAACTGTTGCATTCTTGGTCGCAGATGAAGATGCTGCTTTAGATCTCACGGTTGCATTGACATCTAGTGGTGTGATCGGAACCGTGACACGTGCAAGTGGTCCGGTCCCTGGTGCGCGGGTTATTGAAGTTCGTTAAATAATTAAATCTGCTCGTCAAATGGCGCGGCCAGTTTGCTCAACATGGAAGCCAATAATTCGCGATCGCTTTTGTTGAGTGTTTTAAGAAATTCACGTTCGCGCTGAAGTAAATCCTCCATCGCAGAATCCACGGCGCGCATCCCACTTTTTGTGAGTGAAACCAGACTGCCACGTCCATCATTGGGATCGGCCTTGCGAGTAACTACTCCCATTTCCTCGAGGCGATCCAAACGATTCGTCATCGTCCCGCTGGTCACCATCGTCTCCTGAATGAGCTGGCCCGGTGAGAGCTGATAGGGCTCACCAGCGCGCCGAAGAGCGGCGAGAACATCGAAACCCCAGGTATCCAGGTCTGCGAAGGCCTTATGTCGGGCAATATCCAGGTGGCGCGCAATGCGAGTGATGCGACTCAAGACTTCAAGGGGCGTGAAATCCAGGTCTGGACGTTGGGATCTCCAGGCAGCTACGAGGCGGTCTACTTCGTCGCGCATATGGGCCTCCTTTCGTGAGCAATCACCTACCTACGGTACTCAAAGGTAGTGGTCATAAGCACCCTTGTGGATGAGGGAGAATACGGGTTCCGCCATTGTGTAGTGGCTAGCACATGGGCCTTTGAAGCCCAGGGTCCAGGATCGATACCTGGTGGCGGAGCGTAAGAAATGGCCGAGCCGAGTAAAGTCAGAGCAGGTAAGCGCTAGCGGTGGGAGCTTAGTTTGAGCCTGGTTGATTACGTCATCGTGTTAGCAGCTGGCGAAGGCACGCGCATGAAATCTTCCACCCCAAAGGTTTTGCATCCCATTGCAGGTCGTTCACTTCTTGGTCACGTATTAACTGCAGTGGATACTCTCGCGCCATCCAATGTTCGAGTTGTCGTTGGCGCCGGGCACGAAATAGTCAACGCGCATCTTCGTGAAATCGCACCGCACGTAACCTCTGTTTTGCAGGAGCGACGCGGCGGTACAGGCCATGCAGTGCAATTAGCCCTTGAAGGTTTAGGTAAGACCGGCACCGTGTTAATCGTTGCAGGAGATACTCCGTTGCTTTCTGGCTCAACCATGACTCAACTTGTTCAAGAACATAAGCAAGGTTCTTTTGGCGCCACTGTATTAACTGCCGAGCATCCTGATCCAACAGGTTATGGACGCATCATTCGTACAGATAATGGTGACCTCTCGCGCATTGTTGAAGAGCGCGATGCCACGGATGTCGAGCGCGAAATCGAAGAAATCAATTCAGGAGTCTATGTATTTGATTTAGCGATGTTACATAA
>CAIYRR010000033.1 GCA_903928745.1 uncultured Actinomycetes bacterium
CGCCCTGTTTTCACTGCGCATCCAACCGAGGCTGCACGCCGTTCTATCTTGGGAAAGTTAGGACAGATCGCGAATCTTCTCGATCAGGATCATTCGCCTTTGCAAGAGCGACGCCTTGAGGAAACAGTTGATCTTCTCTGGCAGACCGATGAATTGCGCTTGGGTCAGCCCGAACCTCTCGATGAAGCCATGAATGCTCTCTACTACCTTGATGATCTATTCCGTCTTACCGTTCCTGAAGTCCTTGATGATCTCGCACATGAATTAAAGCGCCTGGATTTTGAACTCTCACCGACAAGTCGGCCTTTATCTTTCGGAACATGGATCGGCGGCGATCGAGACGGCAATCCAAATGTCACCCCAGAAGTCACTCGCCAAACATTGGTTCTGCAAGCAGGTCACGCGATCCGCGTAACTCTTGCCGCAATGGATGAGATTCGCCAAGTGCTCTCCATCTCCACTCGTATCACCGGAGTTTCTGCCGAACTCCTTGCCTCCGTAGAGCAAGACCTCAAGTTAATCCCAGAGATTGAAGCACGCTATCGCCGCATTAATGCCGAAGAGCCTTACCGATTAAAGGCCACTGCAATTGTTCATCGCTTAAACCTCACTCGCGTACGTCATGCTCAAGGCGCCGTACATGTTCCGCACCGCGATTACAAAGATACTCACGAATTACTTGCTGACTTATCTTTGATGCGTGATTCTCTCTTTGATCATCGTGGCGAATTAATTGCTACAGGATTACTCGAGCGCACGATCCGCACCGTTGCAACATTTGGTCTTACTCATGCAACTATGGATGTCAGAGAACACGCACAGGTGCATCATCAGGCGCTGGCGCAATTCTTAGGCCCAAACTATTTATCTTTGAGTCCCAGCGATCGACGCGTCGCACTAAGTGATGAACTGGGAAAGCCAAATCACTGTGATGCAACAACGCTTGATGCCTTAGGCAAGAAAACACTTGATACTTTCGTGGCGGTAGGCGACCTTATTGATCGCTTTGGTCCTGAAGTCATTGAGACTTACATCGTTTCCATGACAAAAGGGGCTGATGACCTTCTTGGCGCCGTTGTTCTTGCAAAGGAAGCCGGACTCGTTGACCTTGATCACGGGATTGCTCGAATTGGATTTGCACCGTTGCTTGAAACTGTTGCCGAATTGCGATCTGCCGATGTGATTCTTGAAGAGCTTTTGAATTCAGTTGAATACCGTCGTTTACTTAAACTTCGTGGGGATGTGCAAGAAGTAATGCTTGGCTATTCAGATTCAAATAAAGATGCAGGAATTGCTACGAGCCAATGGGAAATCCATAGAGCACAAAGGCGTCTTCGCGATGTTGCCCTGAAGCACGGCGTGAAGTTACGACTCTTCCATGGTCGTGGTGGTTCAGTTGGACGTGGTGGCGGACCGACTTATGACGCACTCATTGCATTGCCTTGGGGATCCATTGATGGTCAAATAAAGATGACCGAACAAGGTGAAGTAATCAGCGATAAATATTCTTTGCCAGCGCTAGCCCGCGAGAACGTTGAGCTCTCACTGGCGGCAGCACTTGAAGCCACCGTCCTTAATCGTGGGGCACGTCAGCCGCGTGAAGACCTGCAAAAGTGGAATGACTGCATGGATTTGGTCAGTGAAAGTTCTTTTGCACACTATCGATCGCTTATTGATCACCCAGATTTGCCCGCCTATTTCTACGCATCCACACCTGTTGAACAATTAGGTGAACTCTTCTTGGGTTCCCGTCCATCACGTCGTCCTGATGCGAGTATCGGCTTAGAAGGATTACGTGCAATTCCTTGGGTATTTGGTTGGACACAATCGAGACAGATCGTTCCTGGTTGGTATGGCGTCGGAAGCGGACTTAAAGCAGCACGCGAATCTGGCAAGAGTGAAACGCTGCAACAGATGCTGGCGGAGTGGCACTTCTTTAGTACTTTTATTAGCAACGTTGAAATGACTTTGGCTAAGACGGATATGGAAATGGCGCAAAGATATGTGTCACGCCTTGTGCCTGAGAATCTTCAGCATTTCCTAGCAACCATTAAAGAAGAATTTGAACTCACGAAGTCGGAAATCTTGTTACTTACTGGTGAGAGCGAATTCCTAGGAAACCAGCCACTGCTTGCTCGTACATTGCAAGTACGCGATGCCTACTTAGCCCCTTTGCACTTATTACAGGTGAACTTGTTAGAGCGTGTTCGTGATGCAGGAGAAAGTGCTGATCCGTTATTGCGAAGAGCCCTACTGCTCACCATTAACGGTGTCGCAGCAGGGCTTCGCAATACAGGTTGATCTTCTTACTTAACTATCTATTGATAACTGGCACGCTTTGCATCGCTTCTTGAACAGATTCCTCTGACAATGCATGATCGCTCATATTGCCTGACAAGAATGCGTCATACGCTGCCAAGTCAAAGTGACCATGTCCGCAAAGTGCAGTAAGTAGAACGCGCTCTTCGCCCGTCTCCTTACATTCATTTGCCTGGCGAATGATTTCTGCAAGTGCGTGAGTTGGTTCTGGTGCAGGAACAATTCCCTCAGTACGAGCAAATTGAACACCTGCTGCAAAGCAATCGAGTTGTCCGACCGCAACTGCGTCCATGAGACCGAGTTCGTATACGTGCGAAATCAATGGAGCCATGCCGTGATAGCGAAGACCACCGGCGTGAATTGGGTCTGGAACGAAGTCGTGACCCAAAGTATGCATCTTCATAAGTGGAGTCATACCTGCTGTGTCACCGAAGTCGTAGCGGTATTCGCCACGAGTAAGTGATGGACATGATGCAGGTTCTGCGCCACGAATCTTTGTGGTCTTTCCCTTGGTGAGATTCTCGCGAATGAATGGGAATGCAAGACCGGCAAAGTTAGATCCTCCGCCTGTGCAACCAACAACTACATCTGGATAGTCACCAACCTTGGCAAACTGCTTCAGGGCTTCTTCGCCAATAATCGTCTGGTGCAGAAGCACGTGATTGAGCACGCTACCTAGCGCGTAGTTCGTTAATGGATCCTGTGCTGCGACTTCAACCGCTTCACTAATAGCAATTCCGAGGGATCCAGTGTGGTTGGGATTCTTTGCAAGTTGATCGCGACCAGCTTGAGTAAGCATCGATGGCGAACGGTGCACCTTGGCACCGAACAATTCCATCATCATTCGGCGATACGGCTTCTGATCAAAGGAAGCACCAACTTGCCAAACTTCTAGATCCATTCCAAAGAGTGCGCAAGCAAACGCGAGCGCGGTACCCCACTGGCCTGCGCCGGTTTCTGTCGTAAGTTTTCTGATACCTGCTTGGTAGTTGTAATAAGCCTGAGGCACAGCGGTGTTTGGCTTATGTGAACCTGCAGGGCTAACGCCTTCGTACTTGTAGTAAATACGTGCAGGTGTTCCAAGGGCTTTCTCTAGACGATGTGCGCGAAAGAGTGGAGATGGGCGCCATAAGCGATAAATCTCTTGCACTGCTTCGGGAATATCAATGTATCGCTCGGATGAAACTTCCTGCATGATCAATTCCATTGGGAAAAGTCCAGAGAGATCATTTGGTCCGATTGGTTCGTGTGTGCCAGGGTGCAATGGCGGTGGTGGAGGCGTTGGCAAATCAGCGATCAAGTTGTACCACTGAGATGGCATTTCGGATTCGTCTAGAAGAATTTTGTGATCTTTGCGTGAAGTCATGGCGGTGAGTTTATTGCCCTAATTCAGGTGCGTCTAGAGACTTTCCTTTAAATATTGAAGTTCTGCTGAGTGGTTTCTAGACCGCGCGTTATCAACGATTCAACGGAATCGGCTCCTCGATCAATGAATTCTTCAAGGGCTTTCTTCTCCGCGCTGGCAAATTGCTTCAGCACAAAATCTCCAGGATCTTGTTGTCCTTGCGGGCGACCAATCCCCATCCTGATTCGGAAATACTCCGGTGTGCCAAATACTGAAGTGAGAGATTTCAATCCATTGTGGCCATTGTCACCACCTGCAACTTTGGCGCGAATCGCCCCAAAGGGAATATCGAGTTCATCATGAATCACGATCATTTGCGCAGGTGACACTTTATAAAAAGAAGCCAGCGCGCTAATTGGGCCGCCTGATTCATTCATGTAACTTCGCGACTTCGCGACGATGATCGAAGCAGCGTCAATGCCTACCCCGATTTTAAATGCAGCGACTTCGGTCCTAGATTTGTGAGCGCTCCATTTGGCACTATGGCTTTTGGCCAAGTGATCAACAACCATTTGACCGATGTTGTGCCTCGTTGCGGCATAGTCATCACCAGGATTACCCAACCCCACAATCAACCAGACCATGGGGCTAGCGTACTTCAGAGACTAGTTATGAATCCTTCTTTTCGGTTGCGGCATCAGCTGCAGGTGTTGCATCAGCAGCAGCGGCAACAGGAGTCTCAACATCATCATGGCTTGAACGAACTGAAAGGTGAACAACTGGCATGCGAGGATCACTCGCAAGAGTCATGCCTGCAGGCAATGCAACATCTTCTGCAAAGAGGGTGTGGCCGGCAACCATTCCTGTGAGATCCAAAGCAAGGAAGTCAGGAATAGAAGTGGCTTCTGTTTCAACTTCAATTGTGGTGTTCATGTGTTCAAGGATTCCGTCGCGATCGTGTTCGCCCGATGTGTGAATTGGGACAGAGACAACAACGCGCTCTCCACGACGAACGATGACAAGGTCAACGTGCTCGAGAGTTCCCTTGATTGCGTGGCGAACGATTGACTTTGGAAGCGTCAACTCTGTTTTGCCATCAACAACGATGTCGAGAAGAACGTTGGCGGTCTTAAGTGCAAGGCCAAGTTCGCGAGCAGGTAGTGCAACGTGTACAGGTTGCGCACCATGGCCGTAGATAACAGCAGGAACTAATCCATCGCGACGTGCGCGACGTGAGGCGCCCTTACCAAATTCAGTACGGGTCACACCATTGATGCTGATCTCGGCCATTTTTATCTCCTCGTAGTAAATCCAAAAAAACCATGCGTTTTCTTGACTGTGGTTTCGGATTTAGGTGCGACATGCATTCGTCGACTTTTTCAAGCCGTCGATTACGGTGTAATACCCTCGCCGGAACGAGGCAAAGATTAGCCAACTAGGCGTGAATAGGGCAAATCCGCCCGTAAATCAGGCGGAGGTAGCGCCTAGCTCAGACCGTCAAAGAGGCTGGTGACCGAGCCGTCTTCGAATACTTCCTTGATCGCACGAGCGAGCAACGGAGCAATCGACAGAACGGTGAGGCGATCGAAATAACTTTCTTCTGCGATAGGCAATGTATCGGTGATGACAACTTCACTCACGCGTGAATTCTTCAAGCGCTCGATAGCTGGTCCTGACAACACTGCATGTGTGGCAGCAACAATGACATCTTTAGCGCCTTCATTAAAGAGCGCGTCCACTGCTTTTGTAATTGTTCCAGCAGTATCAATCATGTCATCGATAACAACGCATGTTTGTCCTTGAACATCACCAACAACGCGACCAGTGACTGACTCATTAGGAATACGTGGATCACGAGTTTTGTGAATAAATGCAATCGGGCATCCACCGAGTAAATCTGACCAACGCTCGGCAACGCGAACTCGGCCAGAATCTGGCGAAACAATTGTTAAGCGAGAGCGATCGACTTTGCTGCCGACATAGTTGGCAAGCAATGGAAGTGCAAAGAGATGATCCACTGGACCATCAAAAAATCCTTGGATTTGAGAAGTGTGCAAGTCAACGCACATGAGGCGATCGGCGCCGGCAGTCTTGAAGAGGTCTGCCATCAATCGCGCTGTAATTGGCTCGCGACCACGGTGCTTCTTATCTTGACGGGCATATCCATAGAATGGGGCAACAACAGTGATGCGCTTTGCAGATGCTCGCTTAAGAGCGTCCACCATAATCAACTGTTCCATGATGTGTTTGTTCACTGGATTCGCGTGACTTTGAATAACAAAAGCATCGCTGCCGCGAACACTCTCTTCGAAGCGAACAAATATCTCACCATTAGCGAAGTCATACGCAGAAGTTGGTGTCAACGGAATACCTAGCTCCGCTGCAACTTGCTCGGCTAACTCAGGAAAAGCGCGACCTGAAAATATACGTAACCGCTTTTCGGAGGCGAGTTTAAGTTCGCTCATGAAGTAGATGTCCCTTTCTCGATGCTTGCATTGGCAGCTGCTGCAGATGAAGTTCCTGAACGTTTCTTCAAGACCCACCCTAAGACATTTCGTTGCTTTGCTCTGCCAACACCAATTGCGCCGGCAGGAACATCTTCTGTGATGACAGAACCGGCGGCGGTATAGGCGCCATCTCCGATAGTGACGGGAGCAACCAGCATGGAATCGCTGCCAACACGGACGTGATCGCCCACATGAGTATGGTGCTTATCTACGCCGTCATAGTTGACGAATATTGTGGCTGCTCCGATATTTGTACCGGTACCGATAGTTGCATCTCCAACATAAGACAGGTGTGGAACTTTGGATCCCTCACCCAGAGATGCGTTTTTCATCTCGACGAATGCACCTGCACGGCTTTCTTTCCCAAGGACTGCCCCTGGACGCAAATAAGTAAATGGTCCGACGCTGGCGCTTTCGCCAATCGTGGCGCCTTTGCAATAGGACTCAACAACTGTGGCACAACATTCGACCGTGCAATCAATCAATGTCGTCCGCGGACCAATCACTGCATTAGCTGCAATCTTTGTCGCACCTGCGAGCGCAGTGCCTGGGTAAATCGTGGCATCAGGTGCAATCTCAACGCTGACATCAATCCATGTTGTCGTTGGGTCAATCATCGTGACACCAGATCGCATAAATGCATCATTTATCTGATCGCGCATCAGCGCAGCACATTCGGCCAATTGAACGCGATCGTTGATGCCAAGAATTTCGATAAAGTCAGGTGTAAGAACTGGAACGACACGTCCACCATCGGCACGAATAATTTCAATCACGTCAGTGAGGTAGAGCTCGCCTTGCGAATTATTATCGGAGAGACGTCCTATCGCGTTATGCAACATCGCTAAATCAAATACATAGACTCCTGAATTGATTTCTTCGATTTCGCGCTCGACATCCGTGGCATCGCGCTCTTCAACAATGCGCGAGAGGTCA
>CAIYRR010000034.1 GCA_903928745.1 uncultured Actinomycetes bacterium
CGATTCACAGCTGATATCCAATCTCGTCGCCGCTTAGGACTCACTGCAACGCTGGTGCGTGAAGATGGACTTGAAGGTGAAGTTTTCTCACTAATTGGTCCAAAACGCTATGACGTTCCTTGGAAAGAGATTGAAGCGCAAGGGTATATCGCACCTGCCGAATGCATAGAGGTTCGAGTGACATTAACTGAGGCAGAGCGATTGCTTTATGCAACTGCCGAACCTGAAAATCGCTATCGCCAATGTGCGACAACTAAAACAAAGAGATCCATCGTCGAACTTCTCGCAAAGCACCACAAAGATGATCAAGTACTTGTCATCGGGCAATATATTGATCAACTCGATGAACTCTCAGAAGTCTTAGGTGTGCCACTCATCAAAGGCGACACACCTGTCAATGAACGAGAACGGCTATTCAATCTTTTCCGTTCAGGTGAAATCAAATGTCTCGTCGTCTCTAAAGTTGCAAACTTCTCCATCGATCTTCCAGATGCGACAGTCGCAATTCAAGTTTCCGGTGCATTTGGTTCTCGCCAAGAAGAGGCGCAGCGTCTTGGCAGAATTCTGCGTCCAAAATCAGATGGACGTACCGCACGTTTCTATTCTGTTGTTTCGCGCGACACTATTGACCAGGATTTTGCACAGAATCGTCAACGTTTTCTCGCGGAGCAGGGTTATTCATACAAAATTATTGATGCTGACGATATCTCGCAAGGGAAGCTCTAAAGCGATCTGGATCCACTCGATAAAAATCGTGATGCTGACCGTCGATCTTAATGACCGGAATCTTCTCGCCATATTTCTTCTCTAATTCAGGATCACCTTCGATGGATAATTTCTCAATCTCGAAATCCAGCTCGGTTTGTAAATCTAGGAGTACATCTAACGCAACATCGCAAAGGTGGCATCCGGGTCGTGAATATATGGTTACGACATTTGGCATACTCAGCCTCTCCTAGCCTTAAAATAGACTGAGACTTCTGCTGATATGAGTACTTCGTCAATCTGGGGCATGGCCTTATCTTCTCACCCTGATACGGTTTCCTAATATGTTGACCAGAAGCAAGGGCCAGATCCGAAGCGGTATTGCGATTGTTGCGATACTCGCTGGACTCCTTGTGGCCCCGCATGCCAGCGCTCTCTCGCTTATGCGCGAAGGTCCCTCCACTGTTTGGGGGCACACCTACGCTGGGCCCGCCACTACTAAGAGTTTTGCAGTTACACGAAGCGGTGGTGCTCGAGCGGTCGCGAAAAGTCATTTCGTTGTTACCTATAACAATTTTCCAGACTGGGCAAAAACAGATATCCAGGCAGCTATCGATGTGTGGTCTGCGAACTTTTCCTCCAACGTTCCCATCTTGGTGGATGCAACATGGGGACGTGCAGCAAGTTATGGAGTCCTCGGCAGTGCTCGTCCAGGTAATTACTTCATTAATTTTCCTAACGCCCCTGATTCCACTCTTTGGTACCCATCCGCTCTAGCAAATGCGATTGCGGGTTCGGATCTCGATAAGACAAGCCCTGAAATCGTGATCCAAGTGAATTCGGCAGCAAGTTGGGATCAGAGAAATGATGGAAAGCCAACCAGTACTGAATATGACTTGGAATCTGCTTTTGTCCATGAACTCGGACATGGCTTAGGTTTTCTTTCCACAGATTCCTACGATTCAAACCCTGCATACCCAACTTATAAATTTGGCAATATCGATCAACCAACGGCCTACGACGCCTATGCACAATTACCTGATGGTCGACGTTTATCAGATATTCCATCTCCATCACTTGAATTAGGCCAAGCGCTTACAAATACTCTTGTCTGGTCAGGTCCATTGGGAATCAAAGCCAACGCTGGCGTGAAGCCTTTGTTATATACGCCTTCGCGATATTCCGATGGATCATCTGTTAGCCACCTGGACGAAGCAACATTCTCATCTTCTGGACCAAATTCAGTCATGACTCCAAATTTAGATGCAGGAGAAGTTTTCCACGATCCCGGTCCGCTCGTTGTAGCGATGATGGAGGATCTACGCAATAAACCTCCTGCCGGAATAGCAATCGCGCTTCCTGAAGCACCTCGAAATGTTGCAGCACTTGTTGCCGATAAATCGGCGTTAATTACCTTTGATCCGCCAGCAAATGTGCGCGTTGCTCAGGTTTCAAGCTACACAATCAAGAATCTTCAAACTGGACAGATAGTAAGCACATCCACGAGTCCAGCATTTATTTCTGGCTTAAAAAATGGTTCCAGCTACTCCTTTGCTGTCACGGCAGTAAACAATCTTGGACCTTCTCCTGTTGCAAATACGGGGACTGTAACTCCCCAAGCGACGCTGGTACCAACCTTCTTAGACAGTGCAGCGGACGCAAAATACCTTTCTGTTGTTTCATTTAGAAACCAACCTGCAATCGCTTATTCAGACAGTGTGACTGGTGCGCTGAAATTGTTGCTATGGAATGGAAAAACTTGGAAGAAGGTAACGGTTGACGGGCGCGGAGGCACTTCTGGACGCACATCGCATAGCCTCGCGGGACCCGTTTCAGTGTGTTTAAGTGGCCTCGGCGCTAAACAGGTTATGCATATTTTCTACTCTGACATTGAAGATAAAGACCTTAGGTACGCCACTTATGACAGTGTCAACTTTAAATATGAAATTGTTGATGGCAATGGGCCAACGGTAAATCTTTACGATCAGTCCGAGCGCTTCCGTACCGCCAGCGATGTCAGCGTAAGCAACGCGTGTGCAATAACTTCCGCCGGTATTCAAGTTTTCTACCGAGATGAGAGTCAAGGTATTTTGCTCGGCGCAGTAAGAAGCTCGGCCGGTAAGTGGAACTACGAATTGGTTGATGGGGACCGTAAATCAGATGGACGCACAACGGGAGATGTTGCATTTCATCTTCGTGCGGTAACTGTTGGCGCCAAAGTCAGCGTTATCTATGATTCAAACCTTGCAGTGAATCAACAAAAGCAAGCGACAGTTGGTGAGATTCGATTAGCAACTCGCTCAACTGCTGCAGCATCTGACTGGAGTTATAAAACTATTGATACTTCATCAACTGATGTCGCAGTTGTTGGTTATGGAGTCTCACTCAACAAAACATCTAGCGGATTAATTGCCTCATGGCTTGGCGCGACGAGCGCATCGATTCCAAACCCCGTTCAAATTCGCTGGATGAATTTGGATGGTGATTCGAGAATTAATACCGTGGTTCCAGATAACTATGGTGCACCTGCATCACCGATGAGCGTTGACACAAAAACTATGATTTTTGGTTGCCAAACAAGAATCTGTTCACTCGACCTTAATGCAGCCGCGCTAAAGCCAACGATTAAATTAGTTTCAGGCGTACGAAATAACTCACGCGCTGATGCATCTTGGGTAGTGTTAAATAAAGTGCGCTACGCAGTCACGAGCATTTCTGGAAAGCTCGCGTTAATCAAGAGTTAGAGAACTACTTCTTGGCGTTGCGACGCTGAATGCGGGTCTTCTTCAGAAGTTTCTTATGCTTCTTCTTAGCCATCCGCTTACGTCGCTTCTTGATAACTGAACCCATACGCCACGATCTCCTTATGCTGATGGGGCAAAGAACCCCAAGGGAGTTAGGTTACCTTGGAAGTGCGTGAAAGACCGAAACGCCTTTTGGCCCCGAACCGACGGCAACCAGGCCAAGTTGCGCGCTGTAGCCCAGAGAAATAGGCGAATTAATGCTGGTGGCGCCATAGGCCCCAGTGAGAACGCCATTGGTACCAAATACGAGGGTGATGCCGGCACCTTTGCTTGCCTTCCAACCTGTGAGCCCGGTAATAGTTGATGTTGATGCAAAAAGGGCGGCGCGGGATGTGGTTGAAATGTCTGTCGTGAGAGCGCTACCTAAAGATGGAAAACGCGTAGTCCACGTTGGAACAAGGTTGGCGTTGAATTGAGTCACTACCGCCTCAACTTTATTTGAGTCACGACTAACGCCACCTAGGAAATTTGAACCGCTTACGCTTTGCCAACTTCGAGAGGCGTTGAGGTTTGAACTTCTTACTGCTGAAAGTACTTTGCCTGTCGCATTTACCGATAAAAGTAAACCATCTCTTTTCCCTTTGAGAGTTTTGGAAGAAATGGTTTCTGAACTAGCGCCAATGATGAGGAATCCAGTTGTCTTACTTAGGACTGCATTTAACTCTGTATCGGTTTTTCCAAAATAAACTGGCTTCGATAAAACGCCATCGGCATCTACGGCTAAGAAGAATCCCGCCATACCTGAGGCGGTACTTATATTTCCGACGATGACCGCGCCTTTAGATGTACTTGTTCCACCTGTAACAAGTACGGGAGATTTCAAATCATAGGCAGCCGTTGAAATAAGCTGACCTTCTGGGGAAATCTTCCATATGACTATCTCGGTAATGTCATTTCTTTGCGGCGTAGCCACATCCACCGTTACTGAATCAGGATTCTGAAATGCGACCACAGATGGTGATACCACCACTTCGGTGAGACTCGATGAGGACCCAAATACGGTGAGAGTTCCTGCTGAGTCGATGACCGCTGTAGCTAGGATGTTCGTCGCGCCTTCGTGTAGGTCCAATGTCCACTTGGTAGCACCTGTTGCATCAAGCGCACTAACAAATCCATCTACTCCTAATTGCGTTGCCTGCGTTCCGTAGACATATATATTCGAAGCTTTAACGATTGCTCCTGCAATATTTTGATCAGCGGGAAGTGTCGCCATTAACGACATTTGTTTAACTGCAATTGCTTTAGTGGCTGCGCTCGAGAGGGCAACCGGAGAGAGCAAACTCAAGCAAATAGTCGCAACAACTGCAAGAGATTTTCTCATTCACGCCAATTCTTGAGATCGATCACGGGCTGCGCGCATGGCATTTTCAACAATCATCCCGAGTTCACTTTTGTTGAACGAGGCTAAGGCCGCGGCCGTTGTTCCGTTAGGGCTTGTCACATTTTCACGCAAAGTTGTCGCGCTTTTTCCTGAAGTTGATAGGAGCTTGGCTGAGCCCACCATTGTTTGAATGCTCAGTTGTGTGGCAACTTCTTCAGATAGACCAAGTGTGACTCCAGCACTTACCATCGCCTCAATAAAAGCAAAGAAATACGCTGGTCCGGAACCACTTACTGCAGTGACTGCATCCTGCAAACTCTCATCTACTTCTACCGCTTGCCCCGTCGCTTCGAGGAAACTACGAACGAATTGCGTGTGGGCACCCGATACGCCTTCTGCGCTGGAAATTGCCGCCATGCCTTCGCCAACAAGCGCTGGGGTATTGGGCATGACTCGAATAATGGAGCGCTGCCCGCCTAATGCAGAAGAGATGAATTCAATCTTTTTACCTGCTGCGAATGTAACGATGAGCGCGTTTGGGTTAAGCACATCTTTAATTTCCTGCAGGAGAGCCCCCATATCTTGCGGTTTTACAACCAACAAGAGGACTTCTGCGGCGACAACATTGGATTTAAGGTCGGCTCTATTAACTCCGTATTTCGTCATCAGCTCGAGAGCGCGATCATCACGTTTCTCCGAAATAGTGATCGCTGATGGTGATACTCCAGAGGCAATCAGTGCACTAATAAGTGCCTCGCCCATGATGCCTGCGCCAATGACGCCAATCGCTGAAGGTGTGAAGTCGCTCGTCATGAGCAAAGGTTACCTTGTACTGATGTGCGCATTCATGGAATAACCCGTAGGCTCTGCGACTATGTCTGAAGTTAAGCCAGGGTTTGCGCGTGATTGGATTGAATTTACCGATCCCAATGACGAAGTAGGTATCTTCAAGTGCGACCTCACCTGGTTAACTTCCTATTGGAGTTGTATCTACGGTGATGGCTGCAAGGGCGTTTTTGCAGATCGACCAAATGATGGTTGCTGTACCGAAGGTGCCATGTATACCGATGAAGGTGACGAGGCAAAAGTATTAGCTACCGCCGCGAGTCTGACTCCAGATATGTGGCAATTTTATAACCAGGCGCAACCAAAGAAACCTCGCGGGCAGCTTCGCATCAGCGAACGCGACGAAGATGACGAACGTAAAACTCGGACAATTGAAGGATCATGTATTTTCCTCAATCGCAAGGGATACCAAGCCGAAGGTTTTACTGGATCATTTGGTTGTGTTCTCCACCATCTCGCACAAAAAGAAGGCCGACATTTCGTCGATACGAAACCCGATGTATGTTGGCAATTACCACTTCGCCGTAGTTTTGAAACTCGTGAAGTAGGCGAGCGCGAATATTCAGTAACTGTGATCGGTGAGTACGAGCGACTTGCTTGGGGCGATGGCGGGGATGATTTTGATTGGTACTGCACTAGCAACACAGATGCTCACGTCGGAATCGAGCCTGTATATATTTCCAATCGCACCGAACTCATTGCACTCATGAGCCAAGAGGCATATGACATTTTGGCTAAGCACTGCGAAGATCGAATTTCCGCTATCAAAGAGTTAGACCGACGCTCCCTGCCACTCTTCGTTATCACTCACCCAGCCACATTGGCTGCGGGCAAATAGTCAGTACTTCGCTCTAGGCTATCCCCATGGCTAAGCCCGAGAAAGATCCATTTCGTTGCGTTGAATGCGGATGGACGACGAACAAATGGGTAGGTCGTTGTGGTGAGTGTCAGGTATGGGGCAGTGTTGAAGAAATTGCGGCACCGAAGCGACTCTCGCTCGTCCCTGGGGCCGTGACACATTTAGCCACACCTATCGGCGACGTTGATCTCTCTAGCGCATCTGCGCGATCCACTGGTGTGACTGAACTCGATCGCGTTCTCGGTGGTGGACTTGTACCTGGCGCGGCAATTTTATTAGCGGGCGAACCTGGTGTTGGTAAATCAACGCTCTTGCTCACCGTTGCCGCTCAAAGTGCCTCTCGCGGAATTCGTGCCTTGTATATAAGCGGTGAAGAATCCGCATCACAAGTACGCCTTCGCGCCGAAAGAATTGGAGCCGTAGATCCACTCCTATGGCTCGCTTCAGAAAATGATCTTGGCGC
>CAIYRR010000035.1 GCA_903928745.1 uncultured Actinomycetes bacterium
AGTCCTTCATATTTATCTGCGCCCATTGAAGCCAGCAAAATCCAATCGAAAAGTTGAGCCACGGCCCAATCACCTTTACCAGCGATTGCAATTCCCGGAATTCCGATTGCCTTAAATTTAGCTAAGTCTGCAAAGAACTCTGTGAGTGTTGATGGGGCAGATGTAATTCCCGCCTTTTTCGCAGTTGCAGGATTCCACCACAGAACGTTTGCACGGTGAATATCTAGTGGAACCGTATAAATCTTTCCACCGATCATCAGGGAGTCCAATAAATCACTTGGTATAACTTTGTCCCAGCCTTCTGCTGCATAAAGGGAAGTCAAGTCCTCTAGTTGACGGGCTTTGACGTAATGAGTTACTTCCATACCCACATGTGTCTGGAAAGAATCTGGTGGATTGTTAGCGTCAAGTCGGCTTGAAATCAACTCTTTGGCTTTAGCGCCAATCCCAAATTCATCAACCGTTGTAAGGTCAACAAACTTTGTATTCGAATTAACGGAGTTGAACTCGGAGGTCATCGCCTCAAGGCTGGCTTTATCACTATCGGATGACCACCAAGTGATGACTTCAACTTGCTTGTCAGTCGAGGCCGTCGCGTCTTTTGATGATGAACAACCAGTCACAACTAGTGCAACACTCGCGAGGGCAGCGGCGAGGCGAATCGAACTCTTACGCATTGGTAGTCCATTCTCTCCAAAGTGGGCGGGAACGAGGTTCAACCTCTTCCTGGGTCAAATCTTAGTCACAGGGATTGCCTAATCTTTCAAGCGCCACTCATCACGATATTGGCAAGAGGCTCGCCCGCCGCAAGCCTTCGCAATTGCGATTCGATTAGCGTGCGTGCGCGTGGCTCAAATGCACTGGTGTTTCCACCAACGTGAGGAGCAATCAGTAGATTCTTAGCACTCCAAAGTGGGTGAGCCTTAGGCAAGGGTTCCGGATCAGTCACATCCAAAGCAGCACTGATTCGGCCGGAATTCAATTCGGCAATCAACGCATCTGTATCCACGATTGGACCACGAGCAACATTTACGAGCAGCGCTCCATCTTTCATAAGAGCAAGACGTTCGGCACCAAATAATCCGCGGCTTTGATCATTCAAAGGAAGAATCAAAATCACAACATCAAGTGTTGGAAGTAATCCATCAAACTTGTCCATCGTCAAAGAGCCGTCGCGACCCGACTGTGAAAATCCAATAACTTCAACATCAAAACCTGAGAGATTTCGAGCTATCGTTTTGCCGATAGAACCAAAACCAACGATGCCAATTCGCTTATCGTTGATCGATTGATTACTCGCATGTTTCCATTCACCTTTATCTTGCGAGCGCACAAAATCTGGGAAACCGCGCAAACTGGCAATTGCCATACCAACTGCTAACTCAGCAGTTGATGCATCATGGATTCCTTGCCCGTTACACAATGTAAGACCTGGTCTCATAAATTCAATCGCATCGTCAAAGCCTGCATTGGGAAGTTGAAGGACTTCCAAATTGGGCATTGCTTTTGTGTATTCCAAAGCTCTGCGACCCCCCATGTAGGGCGGAACATAAAAAGTAATAGTGGAAAGATCAGAACTCTTCAGCGGAGTGTTCGCTGGCGATAATCCGGTGACCCCTAGAGGAATTTTCAAGTCATCCCACTGTGTCCATGCAATCGTTGGCACTTTAATTATCCATTCGCTTATTACGCATAAGGAATCCTAACTTGGCCTCCTAATGGGGGCCCACTACCCCCTTCGCATGTCTGTTTGCCTTGCCAAGGACTTACCCTTGTTGGGTAAACTCCCCCTCACGGTATTTCATTGCACCCAATAGACCTAATAGACCTAATAGACCTAATAGATAGGACCTC
>CAIYRR010000036.1 GCA_903928745.1 uncultured Actinomycetes bacterium
GCCGCGATTGCCTGGGCAATCTTGAGTTCGCTCTCTGAAGAGACAAAGCCACCGCCGATAGAGAAGTACATTGCGTTGGTGATCTCATGGCCAAACTCATCAAAAACGCGAAAGCGCAATGCATTCGCATGGTATTCGATGCGGACCTTTGGTTGAAAACTTATTCCTTCTGCTGACAAATTGACTCGATGCTTACCTAGTAATTGGAGTTCCCCTGCTTGCATAATTGTTGTCGGTAGGGCGGTAACCACCTCTGAAGGAACGGTTTCTGGTTCGTAACCACTCAAGCCAAGCAGTACTGCTCGATCAGTTGCGTGACCACGACCTGTCGCACCGAGGGATCCGTAAAGCTCAACGCTCACACTTTTTACGCGATCGAGTAATCCATCTTTTTCGAGCAATTGCGCAAAACTCAAGCCAGCACGCATAGGACCAACTGTGTGAGAACTTGAGGGACCAATCCCTAGTCGGAACATGTCAAAGACACTGAGCCGGCCCAGAGGAATTGTCATTGCGACATCGTAATGCGTGGCCTAGGCCCGGCTCCTACATTTCCGTAGCGATGATTGGTGATGGAGACGGATTGTTCCAACAGCCAGCGTGGCAATTCCACATCCCCGCGCGCTGCGAGTGGACGAGGGTCAACGGAGACTCCTTGTGCAAGAAGTTCTGATGTTGGAATTTCTTCATCCGAGAGCCAGCGAACTTTCTCGACCTCGGAAACTCGCTTTACGAGTTCTTGTACTGACTCAATGATTGCTTCGGCAACTCTTATGTTCGGTCTGGCAGAACTGAATTCGATCGAATCTCCGGTTTGCTCGCCAACCCAGTAGATGAAGTTGATCGTGTCCAACGAAGTTGCTTCATCAATGCGCACAAGATAAGTACGTCGTGACGTTTTATAGATTTGATAGTTACGTTCAACGGCTAAACCTGATGCATCAATGGCTTGAGACCCAATCTCATTCCACCATTTAGCTGAGGATTGAATCAAATCGCTGAGAGAGTTCATTAGCTCCCAATTGCGCAAGTTGTTGAGATAGTTCGCACCGCCGGCTTTAGATGTTGGGCCCACACTGCTGCGCTTCCATCCACCAAATGGTTGGCGATTTACAACCGCGCCGGTGGTGCCACGATTAACATAAAGATTGCCAGCTTCCATTCGCGAGATCCAAAGTTCACACTCTTTTTCATCTAGCGCGTGAACGCCGGCGGTTAATCCAAAATCTGTTGCGTTCTGCCACGTTATTGCAGTTTCAAAATCAGGTGCTTGCATAACACCAAGTACTGGGCCAAACCATTCGTTGCGATGACTCCACGACCCAGGTTTGACCCCAATCTTCACACCAGGACTCCACATATGCCCTGATTCATCAATCTGTTTAGGCTCGATTAACCATTTCTCGCCATCGTCTAATTGCGTAAACGCACGAAGAAGAGAAGGGCCTGCCGGTCTGATGATTGGGCCTGTGGATGTTGAGTAATTTCGACCCGCACCCACACTCAAACTTTCAACGGCATCTTTTAGCTGGCGGAAAAATGCAGGGTTTGTATAAATACTAGTTTCTACAATTGCCAAACTTGCAGCACTGCACTTTTGTCCTGCATGTCCGAATGCCGACTGAACTAAATCCTTCACGGCGCTATCGATATCAGCACTTGCTGAAATGAGAATCGCATTCTTGCCACTTGTCTCAGCCATCAACCTGATTTCTGGCTTCCACTTGGTGAACATTTCTGCAGTCTCGAAACCGCCTGTGAGAATTACTCCATCCACTCCATCGTGTGTAACGAGATGTTTTCCATCATCGTCATCGCGCGTTGGGAGAAATTGCAATACATCTTTAGGGACACCGGCGCTCCACAGTTGTTGAACAATCTGCCACGCAGTAGCAACAGTCTCAGGCGCGGGCTTAATGATTACGGCGTTACCAGCTGCAAGGGCTGAACAGACGCCACCCATTGGAATTGCGTAGGGAAAATTCCATGGCGGCACAATCAGCACAACTCCAAGGGGAGTAGAACCAGATTCTTTTTGGAAAGAGGAGAGCGCGTAGTAACGTGCAAAGTCAATCGCTTCACTGACTTCAGGATCAGATTCGGAAACTGTTTTTCCAGAATCAAGTGCCATGATCGCCATTGTTTCGGCGCGTTGGGCTTCCATGATGGTTGCGGCTGCTCCGAAGTATTTTGTCCGTCCAGCAGCTCCGAGTGCATCCCACCCTGCAAAGGCTGAACGTGCAGTAGCGACTGCAAGATCAATTTCACTCCTATTGGCAACGCTGTATCGATACCAAGTCTTTCCATTTTCGCTGGGGTCGTGTCCAGGCTCAACATTTTCACTGCGAATCTCTTGACCATTAATAACTAACGGAAGATGCAATTGCGATTGAGAATCAAGTTTGGCCCACGCGGAGGTAAGCGCGCTTTGAAAGAGCGGATTCGTCGAATCTGCATCGCTCTCATTTTCAAATATCCCGCGAGAGAAAAGGTCTGCGCAATCGTGATGGGCAAGGCCATGGCGACGCGAAGACGTAGAAATTTCATGTCGTTCGGAGATCGATCGCAGAAAGCGCTCCTTTTGACTTTCAAAATTCTTACTTCCCAAACTCATATCAAAGGATGCACGCAAGTAATTCTCGAGCGATGTGTTTTCATCCAATCTGCGCACTAAGTAGGCAACTGCAGCAGGAAAATCATCATGGCGGGTGACGGGCGTGTAAAGGAGAACATTGCCAACTTCGTGAACCACTGCGAGAGCTTCGGCATTTGCCATACCTTCGAGCATTTCGATATCCAGTTGATCCATTACACCGCGAGATTTGGCTACTTCGATGGCCCAAGCGAGATGGAACAAGTTATGGCTAGCTATTCCAATGCGTACGGCAGGAAAGTGGTCTGCGGTGAGTGCGGTATCGATGAGCCTTGCATAACTAGCGTCTACGGTTGCTTTGCTGTCATATGGGGCAGCAACCCACCCATGTAATTCTGCTTCAGCTTTTTCCATCGCGAGGTTTGCACCTTTTACTAAGCGAATCTTTATAGAAGCTCCAGTACGTGCATGACGCGCTTTAGACCATGCAACAAGTTGAGCGAAGACTGAATGTGATTCAGGAAGATATGCCTGCAAAACAATTCCAGCATTCATAGTCTCAAATTCAGGCTCATCGAGCAGCATCATAAAAACTTCTACGGTGATTGATAAATCGCGAAACTCTTCCATATCCAAATTGATAAAGGTGGCGTGCTTTTGTGCTTCGCGATAGAGAGTCCGCAGTCCTTCAGAAACGCGCTTCACTGATCCTTCATGGTCGACAGTGATCAGTTGACTTGTCACTGAGGAAATCTTGACGGATGCGTAGTTAACTTCTGGCCGAGAGACCATAGCGATGACGGATTTTAATCGTTGTGCCGCTTCGTGATCGCCTAGAACTGCTTCGCCTAAAACGTTGATATTGAGTCGGGCATGATCTGCAACTCGATCTTTAATATGACCAGAGAGCAAAGATTCCTCTGCTGGCAAAATAATGCCGTTCGCTGCCATGCGAACACGTTGGTTGACGATCTTCATCACAAGCCCTGGAAATATAAATGAGAAAGGCACAGCTAGTTTTATTCCGATGTAATCCCAAATTCCAAGGCCCTCTACATTTGCGAGCTTAGAAATTCGGCGGAAGGTTCGTATCGCGCGTGGGACCGATGTCATGCGCATTACTTCGTCGGTTAACGACATCGTCAGGGCAATTGCGTTTGGATTCTTAAGTAAGCGAGCAAATCTCTTGCGATTAGCGCCATCATGACGAGTTCGTTGCTTCTCGGAGTCCTCAAGTAATTTCGAGACCAGAGCAATGGTGGGATCAACGAGTGAATCAATATCGCGATGAGTGGGCAATGGATCTATATGCTTTAGCTGCACAAGAGGAACCTACCTTTCGTGCCAATCCTATGTACTTTTATCGAAAAGAATTAGAGA
>CAIYRR010000037.1 GCA_903928745.1 uncultured Actinomycetes bacterium
CAAAGAAGGCAAAGCCAGCAGCTAAGAAGGCTGTTAAGAAGGTTGCAAAGAAGAAGTAATTCTCTTTGAAAGAAGCGGGGTCGGCCATCATGGTCGGCCCCGTTTTGCATTCCCTCTTGGCTACTTCACCGAGTACCCTAAGCGCATGAGCGGGATCACCTATGAACCGCCGACTGGGCACCCTTTAGGAACCAATAGAACATTCACCACCTGCGCCAGAATCGTGATTCCTCTCTTGCAACTTTTCACAAAGAGGGATTGGTCGGGCGCTGAAAATATCCCTAAGACCGGTCCAGCGATTGTTGCTAGCAATCACGTCTCCTACGCCGATGTTATTTTCTTTGCCCAATTTCTTTACAAGAACGGGAGAGCCCCGCGTTTCATCGGGAAGAGATCTGTATTTGATACACCCATCATCGGGCGCATCGTCCTAGCAGCAGGGCAAATTCCAGTCGATCGCGAAACTGGTAATGCCAACAAGGCATTGGATCATGCCGTTGCTGCTTTAAAAGCGGGTCATTTAGTCGGCATTTATCCTGAAGGAACACTTACCCGCGATGACAATTTGTGGCCCATGGTGGCCAAAACTGGTTTGGCTCGTTTGGCAATCATCACTCAAAATCCCATCATTCCCGTGGCTGCATGGGGGCCTGCGAAAGTCCTGCCTCGGTATGGGAAAATTCCACATTTGTTACCCCGTACAAAAGTTACTTACGTAGCAGGAAAACCCATTGATATGTCTGCCTGGTATGGCAAAGAGGGAGACCCTGCCGCACTTGCCGAAGCTACGGCACATGTCATGAAAGTTTTGACATCAATGGTTGAAGAGATTCGCCATGAAAAGGCACCCGTTACCCCCTTTGATCCGCACACTTCCGATCTGCCCCGTACCGGCAATTTCAAGAAAGCAAAGAAACAATGAGCGCAGTGACGGTCTTGGGTTCGGGCGCATGGGGATCCACCATGGCTCAAGTTTTATGTGATGCCGGAAATGACGTATTGATGTGGGGTCGTAATCAGGCTGTTGTTGATGAAGTAAATAACTCACATACCAATGCAGGTTACTTACCAGGAATCGTTTTGCCAGAATCTTTGCGCGCGACGAGCGACATAGAAGAAGCAATGGCACATTCACACACATATGTGGTGGCTGTTCCTGCACAAGTCTTGCGGTCAAATCTTGAGAACTGGAAACCGCTGATTTCAGATGATGCAATTTTGGTGAGCACTCTGAAAGGCATCGAGGTCTCGACCCATTTTCGAATGAGTGAAGTTATTCATGACGTGTTAGGTGCCGACGAATCGAAGATTGCAATCATCACTGGACCTAACTTGGCGATGGAAATGGCAATGCGCCAGCCAGCAGGGGCTGTCGTTGCCGCCTCTTCCGTTGAACTTTCCCACCAGTTACAGAAACTTTTCACAACACCGTATTACCGCGTCTATACATCCACGGATATTTTGGGATGCGAAATGGCGGGGGCAGTAAAGAGCGTGATTGCATTGGCTGTGGGAATGGCCGCTGGCATGGACCTTGGCGAAAATACCCATGCCATGTTGATTACACGGGGTCTTAATGAAGTCGCACGTCTTGGGGCCGCTCACGGGGCAGATCCGCTGAGTGCGGCAGGACTTGCCGGTATGGGCGATCTCGTGGGCAGTTGTGCCTCTCCGCTCTCACGCAATCGTAGTTTTGGCGAAGCTCTAGCAAGAGGCGGGTCAATGGAATATGCCCGAGCACACGTGGGCGCCACCGTAGAAGGCGTGGCATCGGCCAGCGCCGTCGTGGAAATTGCACACCGCGTTGGCGTTGAGGTGCCGGTCATTGAAGCAGTAGCTGATGTCGTAGCCGGCCTCGTTACGCCACAGGAGGCTTTAATTCGTCTTATGGGAATTAGTACTCGGTCTGAGGATTTCATCCAATGAGCAAAATTAATGTTGCCATTCTTTGCGGAGGCAGAAGTAGCGAACATGAAATTTCATGTGTCTCTGCTGGTGGAATTCTTGGTGTGATAGATCGCAATCGTTATCAACCAATTCTGATTGGAATAACACGAACATCTGGTCGCTGGGTGTTGATGCCTGAGGATTACCCATTGGCGATTGTTGATGGCGCTCTACCTTCCGTTCCAGAGGATGCGCCCGAAGTAAATACCGATATTCATGGTTTTAGTGTTGGCGGAAAATCTCTCAACATAGATTTAGTTTTCCCAATTTTGCATGGCCCCTATGGCGAAGATGGAACTATCCAGGGTTTTTGTGAGATCGCAAATATTCCCTACGTCGGAAGCGGCGTCTTGGCATCGGCGACTGCAATGGATAAATCATTTGCCAAATCCATATTCGCCTCTCACGGTATGAAAGTGGCCGAAGGCATTGTGGTTACTGCAGAAAAATGGGAGAGCGCACGCGCTACCTGCGAGGCGTTGGTTGGAGTATTGACCTATCCGCTCTTTGTAAAACCAGCTCGAGGTGGCTCGAGCCGAGGTACATCAAAAGTTCATAATCCATCGCAGCTAGCAGCGGCCATTACTGACGCGCATCGCTTCGATCGTAAGGCCCTCGTTGAGGAAGGAATAAGTGGACGCGAGATCGAAGTTGCAGTGCTAGAAGTCGATGGCGCTCTTGTCGTATCTCATCCAGGTGAAGTCATCATTGATAAGAAATTTGATTTCTATAATTTTGAAGCCAAGTATCTCG
>CAIYRR010000038.1 GCA_903928745.1 uncultured Actinomycetes bacterium
CATTGGTATTGGCATTTGAGTGGATAGGAAGTCTTTTGATGCGCCGTCCAATATCAGAAATCTTGATTGGTTGGCACATTGAAAATGGATACATGTGGCCCTTTGTACTCCTGGCTTACTTGTTGTCGCCTCTGCTTGTGGGGTCGATTTTCTTCAGGTTTGGCTAGAGAACTCTCCGGCTTATACGGCGACCCTTCCTTTATACTTTACACATGGCTGAAAACAAAGTTCGCGCCGAGATTCTCGAAACTGGCAATCCCAAGATTAAGTCTGCTCGAATTATTATTCACGCAAAACCATCATCAGTTTTCTCTATTCTCAGTAATCCTAAGAGGCATAAAGAGATTGATGGGAGCGAATCAATCAAAGCGAGTGTAAGCGGCCCCGATGAATTAATCCTGGGTTCCAAATTCGGCATGAAGATGCACATTGTCATTGATTATCGAATACTAAACATGGTTGTTGAATATAAAAAAGATGAGCTGATTGCCTGGCGACATCTAGGTCGATGGAGATGGCGTTACGAGTTAGTAGATCTTGGAAATGGTTCAACTCAGGTCACTGAAACCTTTGATGGCTCTTACGCTCCGGGGATCGCACAGATCTGGCTCAACCTACGTAAGTCTTATCCATGGACTCAGATTGCCGTCGCGAAAACTTTAGTTCGCCTCAAGGCAGGGGCTGAAGGAAAATACCCAAGACCATTTGCACAAGGCTTTTCATGACAACCGACTTCTTGTGAAAGTCCCGCAAGTAACCGCCTTTTTCTATCCCAATTCACAGGAATTTCTTTCAACATTTATCAAGGTCTCCCTTTTCTTCTGATAAGTTCGCGCGATGAAAATCAAAATGCTGGTGGCATCAGCGCTAGTTATTTCATTATTCGCTTGTTTGTTTGGTGCTGAAAAATACGCTTCTTCAAAGATTGTCTCAAACATTGAACAGGCTATGCCAAAAGCTAAAGGCTTGAGTGCATCTATCCCAATAACCGAAATACCCATTGATTTCACATCAAATACCATCAAGTCAGTTGGTATTAAGATTGAGAATTACTTCCTAAAGGGTGTCAACACGGATGTTTCGCTAGCAATTGCTGCAAACGATATTAGTAAATCTAAGCCAACCTTAATCGGATCATTGGATGTGATGGCAACTATCCCTGAGTCAAAGATCTTAAAGTCAGCTGGGTTTAATGACGCCAAAATTGTGGGTGATGCTTTGCAGGTTTCTGTTGGATCTGGAGGATTGGGTCAAGCACTACTAATCCCTAAGTACTCAAACAACAGGCTCTTTTTCGAACTCAAGGGAATTTCACTTTTTGGAAATGAAATTCCAGCCTCAGCATTACCTGCAGATATCCAAGATCAGATTAAGAAAAAGAGCATCCATAATCTGAGCGTTCCTGCAGAACTCAAGGTAAAATCTGTGTCACTTAACGCTAAAGGTCTATTGGTGAATTTACGTGGTGACAACGTTGAGCTCGGCAAACTCGGAACTTCGCTTTAGGAGGAATCATGAAATTCGATATTAAACAGGCACTCCCCAAGGATCCTTCTAGCTTTGGGGGATATCGCGCAATTCGCCCCATTACAGCTCTCTATTTGGTCCTAGTGATTGTGCGAAGTTGCATCCACCTATTTACATCAGATGGTGGGGCACACAGCATCGCAGGTGTCGATACCTCGGTAGCAGGTGGAAATAACATCATTGCAATGTTCCACCAGTGGGGAGCTATTCAGCTGATTCTTGGCGTACTTCTCTGCATACTATTTTTCCGCTATCCAGGTTTGACGCCATTGATTGTTCTAACTCTTGCGCTAGATCCGGTCATGCGCTTTATTTCAGGACACATCATGAGCATAACCACCACGGGAACACCTCCTGGCGCATCCCTTAACGGACCAGCGTTTTACACGCTCTTGATTCTCTTCATCGTTTCATTGATGGGTAAGAGAAGTCAGCGTGACAATTCTGGCTTGTAGGGCCGATCTTCTTTATCGCTGGAGTTGTAAAGCACTTGTTATGCAAGCGATAACAAAGATTCCTAGCGCTGCGCCAAAGTCGGCAACCTTATGTTTACGAGAGATGTGAGAAAAAAGCGCGCCTGCGAAGTAGAGAACTAGACAAGCAGCGGCCAATACGCCAAGAGGCTTACTCCAGATACCAGCGATGATTCCGAGCCCGCCCGCAATCTCCAAATAGGCAAGAAGTGGTATCTGTTGTTGTTTCACACCCACTTTGGCCATTGCTTCCATTACATCTGGAACTTTCTTAAGTTTGGAAACTGCTGACCCGATTGCTGCAAAAGCTAGTAGAGCGCCGATGATATCCAGTGCGATTTTCATTTACTTATCTGCTTTCATGTTTAGTGGCTGATGTGTCTTCATATGTTGCGAAATTGCTTCGGATATCTCAATCAAAGATCGCATTTGATCATGAGTCAGAACCTCGCTGAAACAATGATTGATTTCTTTGGATTGCAAGGGGACAGCAGAATCTGCGATTTTGCGACCTTTTGCTGAGATCGAAACATCAAAGCAGCGAGAATCTTGGGCGTTCTTACTCTTCTTAACTAAGCCGCTTTCTTCCATGCGGGTGATCTGATGCGACATGCGGCTAATTTCCCAGCCAAGACCACTTGCCAGACGATTGAGATTTACCGAAGGAACGGCAAGTTCAGAGAGAGCGACTAGCACAACATATTCGGCTCCAGATATTCCTGAATGGTTGGTGATTTGCCGACCAAGGTGAGGCAGCAGGCTTGTTCCGATCTTGTGAAAGGCACGCCAAGCTTTGGAATCCAGCTCCTTCATTCCCTTTTGCGCCATAGGTGAATTAAATCAGATATACTTGATATGTCAAGTAATTTAGTGAGTGAGAACTAGGGGTCCATTATGAATAGTTATATGGTCGTTGCCGCGTTTAAAGAGGGCGTTACTCAGGATGAAATACGTGCCCTAGTTCCAGCAGAACAAGCCCAGGCGAAAATGTTAGAAGAGCAAGGTTTGTTAGGAAGTATTAAAGTTTCGATGCCTAAGCGCACGGTGTTTCTTGAAGCATTCGGCCGAGACGATCAAAGCGTATTAGAAACCATTCATTCACTTCCACTTGCCATACTTTGGGACATTGAAATATTTCCTACAACGCCACCCGCAGGGTCAAACGCATAGAGGCAATGTATTCTTTCGGATCTAGAGTGCGCCTCTATTCAAATTCTCTAATTAAAGAAGGCGATTATTGCTCCAGCAATTGTGAGGTTCAGCCCATCGTTCGCTGTTTCAATGATCCATACTTTGAAACTATCGCCGCTGAAAAGCCTGTGGCTTAGTGACGAGAACATAGAGATACCGACACCAAGAGCGAATCCCACTCCAGCGCCATCAAGAATTCCAAAGTTTGGGTGGCCCTGCTGAAATGAATTCACCATAAGTCCAAGGGTGAGGATTTGGACTAAGAGGCCAAATGCTGTTCCCCCAAACATTATTGCTGGCTTGTTCTGGTTTGCGGTGAGTTGCCCAGAAGCAATACCCCGAGCTTTCATCCAGACTGGGTAGAAAGTTTTTGGCCCAAACCAAATGCCTCCGCTAGCAAATGAGAATATAAACGCAACAACGATGCCTAAGAAATTTAATCCAGAAAAAGTCATGGCGTGATTTTACATAATTTCGCCCCAGAAGTAGGGATTTACCATCTGATTTAATATCATTCCCTTATGTCCAGAGCCGAAGTTACTGCTCACTTGCGGAAATTTCCGACCGGGCAGAGGAAGATTCTGGCCGCTTTGCGAGCTCAAATTGCATCCGAACTCCCTACTGCCGAAGAGGTAATTAAGTACGGCATACCGACGTTTGTGATTGAAGGTGTTCCGGTCATTGGCTTTGATGGATACAAGAACCACAACAGTATTTTTCCATACAGTGGATCGTTCAATACGCGACTTAAATCTGCATTAGAAAACTATCTACAAACAAAGGGATCGATTCACTTTGATTTAGGAAGTGACTTTCCGAAACCTTTACTCAAGAAGATTCTCAAGGAACGAGTTGTGCAAATTAACGATATGTATCCAAAGAAGAATGGTGAGTTCCTCACGTTCTACTCAGATGGTGTCTTGAAAGCCAAAGGAAGATACAAGGCAGGAAAACTCCACGGAGAATGGGAATGGTTTAGAAAGACGGGCGTAATAATGCGATCAGGTAGTTTCAAGAATGGTGAACAGGTGGGAACGTGGATTACCTACGATACGTCAGGGAAGGTATACAAGAGGACAGTTCCTGGTGGAGAAGTAAAGAGGTAATTCCTAGCTGGTAAATAACTTTTGCCGTGTGGCGAATTGCGGGATCATTCTTTTATACTTGTTTCATGGCAAAGAAGTTTATTATTTTCGTGATTGACGATTTAACTGGATCAGGTACGCAAGAAGAGATGACTGCGATTGATGCATTCAATGACAAACTTAGAGAGCATGGGCAGTGGATTTTCGCGGGTGGTCTTGCAAGCCCTGTAACCAGTAACGTTATTGATAACCGTGATGGCGTGATGATCGAAACTAGGAAACCGCTCTTTAGTGAAAAAGAGAATTTCAGTGGCTTCTGGTTGATTGAAGCTGCCGATAGTGAAGTTGCGCGCAGTCTTGCCTTTGAAGGATCGAAGGCCTGCAATCGAAAGGTTGAGTTGCGCCCTTTACTTGGATAAGCGCTCGAATGCCCAGAGATCTAGGGAATCAAGATCAATGACATCCATTTTGTTAACCGCCATGATGTCCGCAATCTGAGCTCTGTGTTCAGTGGCGTGATGGATAATTTGCGCAATGACCGTTGTATTCAAGAACTGAGCGCTCTTGCCGTACCTCATGAATGTGAGCATTTCTTCAGGTTGATCAATCAACTTAATGATTTCCGCGTCATTCGTAGCTGATTTCGCAACGAGAGATTTCATTCCATCTTTTGTTAGCGGGAATTCGTTTTCGGTGGGAGCATCGAGTTTCTGAAGGCGTGAAATGAATCGGCCTTGTGCGATGACAATGTGGTTAGCGATTTTTCCAACGGTCCATTCCGGATTCCAGGCAGAGAATGCGAGTGCCTCTTCTGGCAACTCGCTCAATTGTGTAAACACTGCATTGTTGGCCCAAGCCATGTGTTGGAACAGTCTTGTATGAATCAATTGTCTCTCCCTAACTATTTCAGTAGCTTCTTAGCTGCTTCAGTGAGCGAATAAAAGGCCCACTTACCTCGCTGTGTGCGGGTAAGTAGTCCGGAGTCAACGAGCAATTTCAAATGGTGACTTACCGTGCTTTGGGCGAGCCCCGTGTGGGGAGTGAGATCACAGACACATGCTTCAGCATTTTCACCTGATGCCACAGCCATTATTAAACTCAGACGCGTGGCATCACCAAGTGCTTTGTATTGATCAGCCAACTTAGCTAGCGACTTGGGTGATTTTGAAACAGTGAGTGTTTTCATGACTCCATAAGCATACATTGACAATCTTCGATATGAGAGTAGGCTCGTCATATCGAAAACCTTCGATTTAAGGAGAAAAAGTGGCTGATATAAAGATTGAAAGCAAAGAGGCCTGCTGCTCGACTACTGATACAAATCAGGCTTGTTGCTCATCAGATTCCAAGGACAGCGCCTGCTGCTCGACAGAATCTAAGGAGAACGCTTGCTGTTCTCCAGATTCGAATTCATCGAAAGCCTGCTGCTAAAGGCGCGACATGTCCATTTCATTGACCCTTTCAAAGCGGGAAAAGAAGAGCAAGAGCATCGCGAAGCTCGTGGGTATTGCCATCGCTTGGTCCTTTCTCTATTGGGGCAACGAGAGGTTCTGGAACGCACTCCTATTCAAAGTTTTACATCTGAATGAACACAGCAGGTTTGGAGGAGCAGTCCTCTTCTTCTTTGCAGACTCTGCAAAGATCACACTTTTATTGGTGGGTATCACTTTCGTCGTGACCATGATTCGTTCATTCATTACGATTGAACGCACCCGTGCATTTCTCGGTGGAAAGCGACAAGGTATTGGCAACGTAATGGCAGCATCGGCTGGTGTGGTCACTCCCTTTTGCTCATGCAGTGCGGTTCCGGTTTTCGTCGGATTCTTATCAGCAGGCATACCGATTGGCGTCACATTGAGTTTTCTCATTGCCAGCCCACTCATCAACGAGATAGCCGTGGGACTTCTTTTCACAATGTTTGGTTTAAAGATTGCCGCACTCTATTTATTTTCTGGACTAACTATTGCGATCACAGCCGGCATGGTTCTGGGAAAGCTAAAAGTGGAGCGATGGGTTGAGCCATTCGTATATGCCAATCAGATAAATGCCCAAGGAGGATTTGCGTCACCCAAGTACACGGTCCAAGATCGCACAAGAATTGGTGTTGAAGAAGCTATCTCCATTTTCAAGAAGATTTGGCCTTACTTATTGGCAGGAATTGCAGTGGGAGCAGCAATACATGGATGGGCACCCACGGAATTCTTTGCAAAGTACGCGGGTGAAAATAATCCATTTGCAGTCATATTGGCAGTCTTGATTGGTATTCCGCTTTACTCCAATGCTGCAGGTGTGATGCCAATTGTTCAGGTTCTTCATGAAAAAGGTTTACCAATGGGCACGCTTTTGGCCTTCATGATGGCAGTTGTCGCATTGAGTTTGCCAGAGATGATTTTGCTTCGAAGAGTTCTCAAGCCAAAGTTACTTGCAACATATATCGCAATTGTTGGCAGCGGAATCATCTTTGTTGGTTATTTATTCAACGCAATACTTCATTAGGAGGAGCGAAGATGGATATAAAAGTACTCGGGCCAGGTTGCAAGAACTGCGTCACATTAGATCGGATTGTTCATGAAGTCGTTGCAGATATGGGTCTGAATGCCACATTCGAAAAGGTTGAAGATTATGCAGCGATTGCCTCGTACGGTGTTATGAGTACGCCGGCACTAGTAGTGGATGGCAAAGTTGTCATATCTGGGCGAGTACCCACTCCGACTCATTTGAAAGAGCTCCTTCAAGCGCAGATCACAGCAATTAGCTAAACTTCGATTATGAGCGAACTCCCTCCGTGTCCTAAATGTAAGTCCATGTATTCCTATGAGATGGGTGCTCTCTTGGTGTGCCCCGAGTGTGCGCACGAATGGAATCCTGCCGAAGACAAGGAATCAGGCGAGAAAGAAAAAGTTATCAAGGATTCAGCAGGCAACATCTTGGCCGATGGTGATGATGTAACCATCATTAAGGATATGAAAGTGAAAGGGAGTTCAAACACCCTCAAGGTTGGTACGAAAGTGCGCAATATTCGCTTAGTAAATGGCCCCGGGGATCATGATATCGATGCAAAAGTGGACGGCTTTGGTCCTATGAATCTTAAATCCAGCATCGTGAAGAAGGCTTGAATTACTGAGCCATGATGGCATCGTGCACGTACTGGGCAAGTCCTCGTACTCTGCTTTCGTAATACTTCTTAAACCGTTCATCGGCGATATACATGAGAGCTAAGTTCTTTTGCATGTCAATTGAGCAGTCATAAAACCATTTAGTAATAGCGTTGCGATGAGCAAGAACTGCTCTTTGTGCTTCCGGTGAGTCAACCGGCAAGCTATTTCCATAAGCGTTGACGAAAAGTTCGACCGCACCTTCTTGATCTATTTTGGCGGCTTGGAAATCTACGTGCGAGTATTTAGATGTGCGCGACTTAGATTGTCGGTAGGCATCGGTATCGCTCCACCGTTCTTTCACTTCTTCTTCGTACTGATCCACGTTGTCAGTCTACATATTGGTTAATGAGAAGAATCCGGTGCTTAATCGATTTCATGGACTTTGTTAGGCGCGAAAACAAGGATTGTGAGCGCAGCGGCAAAAGCAACAATCATGATCATGCGCATACTCAGCGCCGTGCCATGTTGAAATGATTCATAAGCCTTCTGCTTTAACTGCGCAAATTGTTGCTCGGAGCCCGCAGGTGGAGTGACGCTGGTAAAGGCGATGGAATGAGAAACTTTTTCTGCTAGAGCGGCCGGAAGTTGTTTTACCGATTCAGCCATTCCGCTTCGATAGGCGGAGTTAAGGATTGCGCCGACTAAGGCAATACCTAAGGCGCTACCAAGCTCTCTGGCCACATCATTTACCGCGGAGGCGACACCTTGTTTCTCAGCAGGCAGCGAGTTGGTGATTGCCGTTGTCGCTGGCGTTGAAGCAAGTGCCATTCCAAATCCAAAGAGTGCGAGTCCGGTCCAGAAATGCGTATAACTAAAGGTCAATGGCATGGTGCTGAATACGTACATACCAATTCCAAGGATGGTGAGCCCGAAAGACCCAAGATACTTCTGAGGGATCGTCTTGCTTAATACTCCGGCTACGCGTGACATCGGCAGAACAATAAATGGGACGAGAAGTAATTTGAGTACGGCCTCCCAAGGAGTGAACCCATATACAAACTGTAAAAATTGAAGGCCTACAAAGATGAATCCGAATTGACCAAAGAACTGCAACATAATTGAAAGTGATCCCATGCTAAATCCACGATTAGTAAAGAGGCGCGGATCCAACAATGGCGCTTCTTTGCGCAGTTCGGTAAAGACAAATGTTGGGAAAGAAATCAACGCAACTGCAAAACCAGCGATGGAATTGCCTGAGGTCCATCCCAATTCGGCGCCTTCGATAATTCCATAGACAAGACCACCCACAAGAGCAATAGAGATGAGTCCACCTGCAACGTCGAGTTTTCTGCCAGATTCATCTGCTGAATTTGGTACCACTGTTAATGCGCCGATGAGTCCTAACAGCGCCAACACCAGGTTTAGCGCAAAGAATGAATGCCATGAGTAGTAGCGCATTAAGAAGGAACTGCCGAAAAGACCAATGAATGCCCCGCCACCCGCGACTCCTACCCAAACGCCAACAGCCCGAGAGCGATCCTCTGGTGGGAAGGAAGTGGTGATGACAGAAAGAGTGGAAGGCATGATGAATGCGGCACCGATTCCCATTACTGCGCGGAGCATGATGAGGTGGCCAACGCTGTCAACGAAGAGTCCGTAGGTTGCAACCATCATGTAAATAATTAGCCCAAAGACCAAACCATTTCTGCGTCCAAATCGATCAGAGAGTGCGCCTGAAAGCAGAAGCAGTCCGGCAAAGACCACCGTGTAGGCATCAACTATCCAAGTCAGTTGAGTCTGAGTTGCACCAAGATCGCGTGCGATGGAAGGTAGTGCCACGTTCAATCCTGCAACGGCCGAAATCACTGTCATCAAACTCAGAGCGATTGCTGGAAGGGTAAGTGGATGAATTTTCTTAGGCATGCCAGAGATAGTACTTGTCACGTAAAGCCATAAACAAGGATTTTTATTAGTGTTTTGTCTCTACTTTCGGACATGAAGAAGGGCCCCATGATTTCTCACGAGGCCCTTCTTAATAAGTCGCTGAATTAGGCGATTGCTGGAACTGAAGCGATTGCTGAGATTTCGAACTCAAGCTTGATGTTTTCGGAGACAATTACGCCGCCAGTTTCTAGAACTGCATTCCATACCAAACCGAAATCCTTACGGTTGATCTCTGATGCACCTTCGAAACCAAAACGCGCATTGCCGTATGGATCTGTTGCTGTGCCTGTGTATTCGAATTCGATAGAGATTGACTTAGTAACATCTTTGATTGTGAGGTTACCTTCTACAACGACCTTATCGGCGCCAGCATCTTTAAATGATGTTGAAGCGAAAGTGATCTTTGGGAAAGTGGCAGCGTCAAAGAAATCACCGGACTGTAGGTGACCGTCACGGTCTGCGTTACGTGTATCAATTGATGCAGCACTGATGTCAACGTTCAATGTTGCAACACCATCTACAACTGTTCCTGAACCAGTGAATTCATTGAATGCGCCGCGTACCTTTGTAACCATTGCATGGCGTGCGCTAAAGCCGATACGGCTGTGTGATGGATCGATGTTGAATGTTCCTGCTGGTAATGATGAAAGAACTGACATGGTTATTTCCTTTGCTAAGAGTGATAGTGGAACCGCTATTGGCGGTACAGGAGTACTATAAAGGAAATTAGTTGAAAGTTCAACTAATTGCAAATGAACCAGATATGAATTACTTGCCAACGACAAGGTCTTGGCGTCTGGGCAGATAATTTCGCTGCCATTGCTGCCTATAAGGCACTCGGATTTGTGGCCACAGGCGAAGAAAAACCTAGTGATAGGCAACCGGGGCGCTTCTACACGCATATGGTTCGAGACACTGTTTCCGGAAGCCTCTAGTAATCTTCACGGATGATGCTTGAACTTGCCGTTGATTGCGCTACTCGTGAATTTGAAACTATCCGTGAAGAAAAGAATATCCCGGGCATCGCTTTTGGGCTGATGCATGAAGGCAAACTCGTCTATTCATCGGGTCTTGGTGAGAGTGTTCTCGGAAATTCGACTCCACCTGTTGCTGACTCAATATTTCGCATTGCGTCGATGTCTAAGAGTTTTACAGCCCAAGCGATTCTGCTATTGCGCGACCGGGATTTATTAAAGCTCGATGATCTGATCACAACCTATCTCCCATGGACTTCTACGATTGGTCTGCCCGAGGATTCGTTCCCGATCACGATTCGCGACTTATTAACAATGGGTGCCGGCTTTCCCACAGATGATCCATGGGGGGATCGCCAAGAATATTTACCCCTGCCTGATTTTGATGCGCTTGTAGCTCATGGCCTGACCTTTAATAGAAAGGTAAACACGGGATTTGAATACTCAAATCTTGGATACGCATTACTTGGCCGAATTATTTCGGTCGTCTCTGGCGAACAATATGAAACGTTTATGAAGCGCGAAATCCATGACCCGCTAGGCATGAATGTTTCGACTTATTTCACAGATCAGGTTCCCGAGAATCATCGAGCACATGGTTATGCAAAGTTTGAGTCAGGTCTTGTTCTGGAACCCACAACTGGCCACGGTGCATTTACCCCTATGGGTGGACTTCATAGCAGCGTTAAGGAATTGGCCAGATGGGTTGCAA
>CAIYRR010000039.1 GCA_903928745.1 uncultured Actinomycetes bacterium
AGAAACGACGCTGATCAATTTCAGTCCTAGAAAATCCCATATTCCTAAACCAACCGGTGAGGCGGTGACGGAAACCTTCCGAAGAGTTTTTGCAGCGCTCCGCATTGAACTCATGCGCATTACTTCATCAGTGAGAGACATTGTCAGCGCTATTGCGTCAGGGTTCTTGAGTAACCGTGCAAATCTTCTGCGATTTGCCTCATCATGACGAGTTCTTTGTGATTGCGATTCTTGTAGCAGGCTACTTACTAATAAAATAGTTGGATCTACAAGTAAATCGATATCACGATGCGTGGGCAAGGGATCTAAATGTTCTAATTGCACGAGGAGACCTACCTTTCGTGCCAATCCTATGCATCTTTTCAATTGTAAAAGGGCAAAAAACTAGGAGCCCCGTGGTGCTAGTACTTAGGGCTCCTAGTTTTCCCAAAAAGTTAAGCCGAGATTGTGCTCTTAACTTTGATCTTCACCCAGATGGCAAAAGCCAGGGTTAATAGACCCAAAGCTCCAATACCAAGCCATCCACCGACATTACTGAGCCAGTAGAAGAGCCCCGTCATAGGGTTTGCGCCGTCCACTAGAGATGAGATGTTTCCACCTGTTGCATTCTTGAAGCCTGATTCAACTGCAATTGAGGTAAGCGTAGGTGCGATTGCAGTTGCAATGAACAAACCTCCGCCAATCGCAATGGCTCCACCGACAACAGCACGAATAATGTTTCCACCGAATATCGGAACCATGAGTGCCACAATAAATGGAATTGTTGCAAGATCAACAAGTGGTAGAACTTTGTTTCCCATTGGTGCGAGTGCGATTGCCGTGAGCAATGCAACAGGCACCAAGATTAAGGAAGTTGCGATAACTGCAGGTTGTCCAATTACAACAGCAGAATCAAGACCAATGTAGAACTTACGGCCAGGGAAACGCTTTTGGACGAAGTTGCGTGCAGCTTCTGAAATTGGGACTAAACCTTCCATCAAAATGGCAACCATGCGTGGAAGGAGAAGCATTACTGCAGCCAGGTTGATTCCAAGACCAAGAATCTTGATGATGTCAGTACGTGGATCACTTAATCCAAATCCTGCAACTCCGAGAATGATTCCGATTCCAAGGCCAAGCATTGTTGACTCACCAAAAACACCGAAGCGTTTTTGGATTGAATCTGGATCTGCCTTGAGATTCTTAAATCCTGGGATGCGATCAAAAACCCAGTTGAGTGGGAATGCTAAGAGCGCATAAGGAGCTGACGTTCCATGAGGGAAAGAGATATCTGGATAGTCATAGTGTGCTTGAATCCGAGGAGCTGCCCAGTCAGCCAAAGCGAGTGTCAACATCATGGCTATACATGCTGTGACAATTCCCTTTGCGTAGCTGTGGGTAATTCCTGATACGAGTCCACCAATAAATGCGAAGTGCCAGTAGTTCCACAAGTCAATATCGAATGTCTTTGTGAGACCAACGGCAAGTAGAACAACATTTAAGAGCAAACAGACTGGAATGATGATTGCGCCGACTTTTGCGCCGAATGCAATAGCTGCACTGGCCGGCCAGCCAACATCAACAATGTTGAGGCTCACATGGAAACGATGAGCGAGTCCTTCAGCTGCTGGTCCAACTTGACCAAATAGAAGGCCAACGATGAGGCCAATACCGATAAATCCGATACCAATGGTTACGCCAGCTCGAAAGGCTCTAGGGAGTTTCTCTCCTAAAGCGACTCCGAAAATTGTAATAAGGATTGGCAGTGCAATGGATGCTCCTAGGTCGAGGAACAACTTACTGAATGAAGCAAGAAAACCGTCCAACACATTCTCCTCACCGAGTAGTTTGCTAGCCTGAATGTCGGGTTAGCTCAATGCTTGTGCGATCTTCTCCAAAGTTGCGTCGACACCTATTCCAGTTAAGAAAGGAAGTCCCTGAATAACAGGAATAGTGATTTTGGATGGGATTGGGGTGGTCGCAACGATGAGGTCATACCCTTCGATGCCACGCACAATGTCCATAACTTTTCCTTGAGTGACAACTACGGCAATGTTACGAGATTCGCAGAAAGTTTTGATTTTCATTGCTACGACGGTTGATGTAGCTACGCCGGTGCCGCAAATAACTAAAACTTTCTTTGCCATCTACACTCCAACTTAATTCAGTCAAGGATGTTATTGAACTCCTTCAGTGTATAGCCGTAAACTTCATAAATCGCTATTCTTTTGGATATGTCGCCAACCCCAAAATTCCTTCAAAACTTTTCTTCAATTTCGATGAGTGCCTCATCTGCCGTTGATGCGTTGCAACAGATTGCTACTCATGGGTACAAAGAGGAATTAGTTGAAGAAAGCTGGCTAGATGCTGTTGTTGCAAGAGAAAAGGAATTTCCCACTGGGCTTCCCACTCCAATTCCTGTAGCAATCCCCCACACAGATTCGAAGCATGTTAAAGAAAATGGATTTGGCTTCTTTAGATTAATCACCCCCGTCTCCTTTGGAGAGATGGGATCAGTGGATGGGGCGATACAGGTCGGCGCAATTATTCCTCTATTGATTACAAACCCCGAAGAACAAGTAGATTTACTAATGTCAGTTATCGGAGCAGTGCAAGATGAAGTCTTTGTTGCACTTCTTATGACTTCTCAATCTGTCGCAGAAGTGAAGTCACTTTTTTTCGATAAAGGAATGTAATACTTATTAGAAAAAAATAGTGACAGCAATCATGATGACTGAGGCAATGGGAAGTGTTTGAAGGATGCCTTGCAATGTTGCAACGGTTGCATTTGGCCCAAATCTACGATGATTAAATGCCCCCAAAACAGAGATTATTACTGGGTATGTAGATAGTGCCCCTGCAGCGCCGGCCCCAAGAACATTAGCAAAACCAGTTAAGGCAAGAATTAGCAGAACTGTTGCAATGAGACGTATGGGCAATTCCCATTTCGGTGGAGTATCTGAGTGAGGCAAGTTCTCATATGTTGGCCAAAAATGATTTGCGCAAAACCAAGTGAAACTCAAAAGAATCAGAAGCGGCACTAGTTCAATCTGTCGAATGTTTAGGAGTAGGCCAGATGCGATACACGCACTAGTTCCCATTGTTAAAGAAAGCACCCACCCCCATCGAAGCGCTGCAGATGCATAACTCCAACAAAAAATAATCAGTGCAACCTGCCCCACTAGAACTCCATGTGCTGCATGTGCGGCGAAACTTCTGCCTTCTTGAAAATAGATAATGAATATGAATGGGCCAGTAGTAAGTGGCAAACCTATGAGGCGTCCACCAATCTGATCACCCCAACGTTTTTGAATCACACTCACTAAACCAACGAATAGAGGTGCCAGAAATAGTTTTAATGCAAGCAGTGAAATCACTTTACGAGGCCGTGATGATCTTTCGTGCCGAAGTTATTTCATCCAAGAAGTCGTGATCAATATCCACGCCGATTCCAGGACCGGTCGGTACGCGCAAGCGACCATCTTCCATCACAAAAGGGTTCGTGATATCTCTTTTGTAATAGCGCGATGATGCGCTGGTATCACCAGGAAGCGTGAAACCAGGAAGTGCAGCAAGTGCAACATTTGCCGCTCGTCCGATTCCGGTCTCTAACATTCCTCCACACCAGACGGCAATGTCGTGCTCCACGCATAGGTCATGAATTCGGACTGATTCCAAATACCCACCAACTCGACCTGGCTTTATGTTGATGACCGTTGTTGCTTTCAGCGCAAGTGCATCGCGCGCCGCCTCAAAGGAGGTGATGGATTCATCCAAACAGATAGGAGTCTCTACTGCGGCCGATAGCAAAGCATGACCCAATACATCATGTTCATCTAGAGGCTGCTCAATTAACAATAGATTGAAAGGATCTAGCTGTTTAAGTAGATCAATGTCATTGCGCGAGTATGCCTGGTTGGCATCAACCTGCAGCGGAATATCTGGCCAAAGACCGCGAATTACGCTGACAGGTTCAAGATCCCAACCTGGTTCAATTTTCAATTTAATACGGCGATAACCTTCTGAAATGTATTGAGAAACTTCCTCAACTAAGGCATCAATGCTCTTGGCGATTCCGACTGAGACTCCACAATCCACTTCGGTCTTGTTTGCACCAAGGTAGGAACCAAATGAGATCCCATCAAGTTTGAGCTGTGCATCAAGGATTGCAGTTTCGATTGTGGCCTTAGACATTTGGTGGCTCAAGAATGGTTTCAGCACACCTGCAACTTCTTCGGGACGAATATCTCCAAATTCAAAAATTGCAGGCAGAAGAAAACGCTCCATGACATCTTGGCATCCAGCTGTGTATTCGGGGGAGTACAAGGGCTCTGACATTGCAACACATTCGGCCCAACCTTGCGCACCTTCATGAGTTGTAATCTTCATGACTAATAGTTCGCGGTCTAATTGAGTTCCGAATGATGTGCGAAATGGTCGTACCAGCGGCAATTCAATGGTGCGAATCTCTACTTCTTTAATTTTCACTTATTTCGCCTTCTCTGTTTTTGTCACGACGTATGCGCCATCATGCGTGTATCCACGAATGTGCCACCCGTTATCAAGACGTGGTTGTAATTGGTTGCGCAAGGCCAAGCGCCATTCAAGTGCAAGATCGGGATCAACTGCCCGCAAAGCGACAATATCTTCAGGCAGGTAGCACAAAACACTTGCGCCTGTTGCCCCGTGCTGAATAGGTTTTCCATTCTCGCTGCTGAGCGCAACCGGAATATCGTCGGCAGCAATCGGTAAACGCGCTTCTCCTTTGAGAGACCAGTGGGCCATGACCCGATCCGTACGATCGCCATTATTGATGCCATCTGCCAAATCTCCGTAAAAATCGGCAAAATAGTCAAATACATCTACACCAAGTTTTAATAAGTTAATTCGTGAATTGCGCCTAACCAAGGGATCAAATGTCCATGTGATGGTGTCGTATCCATGATCTATCGCCCATGTTTTTTGATGTAACTTCAAGGCGGTCCCGATATTTTGATTTCGATATGGCTCGCGGACTGCAGCCATATGGGAGTGCAGGTGGAGGTGTCTTTTTTCATCGAGCCCAGGGAAGGCAAAAGCTGCGGCGATGATTTCATCTTCGATAAAAGCCCCCGCAACATATGTGCCGTTATGGACCAAGGCCTGCAATAAATTGGCAGTTATTTGAGTTCCGTCATCACTGGGCCATACCTCATCGAAAATTTCTCGCGCCAAATCTTGCTCGTCAATACCTTTGAGAATGCGAATCTGCAACGAATGCTCGCTCATGGAGCTAGCGTAGATGACGGCAAGACAATTCGTCTCTAGCGCCTTACGATTGCCACCATGAAAGCTATCCAAGTATCTGCCTTCGGCGGTCCCGAGGTCATGGAATATGTAGAAATTCCTGATCCAATCGCTGGCCCCAATGAGGAGTTAATCAACGTTACGTCTATTGGCGTCAATTACGCCGATACTCATCAAATCGAAAACGGGTATTTAGCAGAACAGGCACTTCCTCTTTATCCAGGACTTGAAGTCGTGGGCACAACTGAATCGGGACGAAGGGTTCTGGCCTCCGTCACTGGTGCATATGCCCAAAAGGCAATCGCTAACCAGGCATACATCATTGATGTTCCAACAGGCGTAAGTGATGAAGCAGCATTGGCGATGTTCGTGCAAGGTGCAACGGCGTGGCACATTCTTAAAACTATGGGACACCTAAAGTCAGGCGAGAGTGTTGTCATTCATGCAGCAGCCGGCGGAGTTGGTTGCTTGGCTATTCAATTAGCAAAAATGTGGGGAGCTCACGTTATTGCGGTGAGTTCGGAATCCAAAAAAGATTTAGTTTTATCACTCGGCGCCGATGCATGGGTTGATGCCCAATCCGAAAACCTTAAGGCCGATCTCCGCGCCGCTAATAACGATTCCAATGTAGATATTGTTTTAGAAATGGTCGGCGGGAAAACTTTCGATGATTCACTCGCAGTCCTGGCTCCATTTGGACGGCTCGTCACATTTGGTACTGCATCGCGCAAAGCGGCGACACCGATTGCCCCGGGTTCACTCGTGGGCGGAACTAAAACAGTTTCAGGGTTTTGGTTGGCGCATTGCTTTAATAATAAGGAATTACTCCATGACGTCATCATCGAACTTTTCGGCCTCATTCAAAGTGGCGCCCTCAAGCCGGTCATCGGCCCAGTCTTTCCTTTGAGTAAGGCAGCCGACGCGCATCGAGCAATCCTCGCTCGCCAAACGACGGGCAAAGTGACGCTCAACCCTGCCTTGTAAGCGGGTGCATTTCACTAATTTTCTTGAATGCCATGCGAGCCTGTACGCTCGCTAATTGTTAAGTGCCCCCCTAGCTCAGTCGGTAGAGCGTTTCCATGGTAAGGAAAAGGTCAACGGTTCGATTCCGTTGGGGGGCTCGAATTACCTTTGGCGGGGTAGCTCAGCTTGGTAGAGCAAGCGGCTCATAATCGCTGTGTCGCCGGTTCAAATCCGGCCTCCGCTACTAGTAGTACACGCACGAAAATGCAGGGGCGCTGTTGCAATTTCGCAACACGCAGGGTCGTCAGGTAGCCTGACGCCTCGAACAACTGATAAACCGACGAAATCTAACGATGAAGGAGCTTGGGCCATGGCAAGTAAGAGCGCGGACGTACGTCCAAAGATCACCATGGCCTGCGTTGATTGCAAAGAGCGCAACTACATCACAAAGAAGAACCGTCGCAACGATCCAGATCGTCTTGAACTCAAGAAGTTCTGCCCTCGTTGCAAGGCATCAACAGTTCACCGCGAAACTCGATAATGCTCAATCCCGATTCCGTCGGGCGCACTTTTACTGGTGCGGATGTAGTTACTGTCACACAATCTGAAATAGATGCCTTTGCCGACGTGCTCGGCGAAAGTGACAAGAGCGTTGCGCCTCCAACTTTTTCAATTCGAATAACTCTCGCGCAATCACAGCAACTTCTATCTGATCCCGATGTCGGTCTCGATTGGACGCGACTAGTCCATGGCGATCAGAAATTTCAGATTCATCGTCCCATCGTCGCGGGAGATCAGTTGCGATGTTCATCAACAATTGAAAATTATAAAGTCGCTGCTGGAAATGAAATCGTGACGGTGCGATCTGATTTACATGCGGGGGGCCAACTTGTTGTTTCAACATGGTCGACTTTGGTGGTGCGTGCATGATTGAAGTCGGAACCATTGTGGAGACAAAAGTTTTCTGGATAGATCGCGACTTGCTCAAGGCGTATGCCAATGCAAGTGGGGACCAAAATGCAATTCACCAGGACGAAGCTTTTGCCAAGTCTGTCGGATTACCTGATGTCATCGCACATGGAATGCTCACGATGGCACTGGTCGGTAAGTTCGTCACAGATTTCTCTGGTGGATCTGCAACTGTAAAAGAGTTCTCTGGCCGATTCACAAAGCCTGTCATTGTGCCCGCAGGTGAAAAAGTAGACCTCACAGTTTCTGCCACTGTTACAGAAGTAGTTGGCAATGATGTGCGATTAGATATCAGCGCAACTTCTGCCGGAGTAAAAGTGTTAGGTATGGCTAAAGCTTTGATCACTATGGCGCCAGGACGGTAGCCATGACTCAGTTATCTGATTTCACGAGCTTGCGTGTTGGTGGTCCGGCAAAGAATTTCGTAGAAGTTTCAAATGAAGCGCAGATTATTGCGGCCATTGAAGCCGCTGGAGATTCACCCATATTAATCATGGGTGGTGGAACAAACATGCTGGTAAGTGATTCCGGGTTCGATGGGACCGTAATTCGCATTTCCAATGATCAAATTGAAAGTGAAGTAGATGCATGCAGTGGCGCCACATTAACTATCGGTGCTGGCCAAAATTGGGATGAGTTTGTTGCAACGACTATTTCACGCGGTTTTGCAGGACTAGAAACTTTGAGCGGAATCCCTGGAACTGTCGGGGCTGCGCCGATTCAAAACATTGGCGCATACGGCCATGAAGTTTCCGAATTCATCACCCGTGTGCGTACCTATGACCGAGCCGAGAAAAAGGTACGCACCTTTACCAATTCCGAATGTGAATTTTCCTACCGCAGTTCGCATTTCAAAAAGGAGAAAGATCGCTTCGTGATTTTGGATGTTGCTTTCCAGCTACGCCAAGGTGAAATAAGCACACCTATTACTTATGCCGAATTAGCCGGTGCACTTGGCATTGAAGTGGGAGAAAAGGCTTCTGTTGCACAAACGCGCGCAGCAACATTGGCGCTACGAGCAAGAAAAGGAATGTTGCTCAGTAATGAGGATCATGATTCTTGGTCTGCGGGATCCTTTTTCACTAATCCGATAATTTCTGCGGAAGTTGCAGCAACTTTGCCAACGGATGCACCTCGCTGGGTTCAGGCCGATGGCCGAGTGAAAACTTCTGCTGCGTGGTTGATGGAACATGCTGGCGTTCATAAAGGTGATTCGGTTTCTGGCGCCCGCATATCTACTAAGCATGTTCTTGCGCTAACAAATTCTGGAACCGCGACCGCAGATGACATCGCTTCCCTGGCTAAGGAAGCGCGCGAAAAAGTGAAGTCAGTCTTTGGAATAACTCTTGAAGCTGAAGTAAACCTGGTCGGAATTAACCTTCAGTAATAAGTTTCTTAATTCGGCCAATACCCTCAACGATATCTTCATCACTAAGTGCATAAGAAAAACGTAAGTAGCCTGAAGGCCCGAAAGCTTCACCTGGAACAGCAGCAACTTCTACTTCTTCCAAAATCAGCGTTGCTAATTCGGCTGAAGTTGTAGGTGTCTTGCCTCGAATAGTTTTGCCGAGTACGCCCTTGACTGATGGGTAAACATAGAAAGCGCCTTGCGGTGTCGGGCATTCAAATCCTGGAATCTCGTTGAGCAGTCCGACGATTAATTTACGGCGTCGGTTAAAAGCCTCGCCCATTTTGTAAACAGCGGCTAAGTCTCCAGTCAATGCAGCGATTGCGGCACGTTGGGAAACATTTGATACGTTGCTGGATAGGTGTGATTGCAAATTTGTCGCAGCCTTGATGACATCTTTTGGCCCAATCATCCAACCAACGCGCCAACCCGTCATCGCATATGTTTTTGCTACGCCGTTAAGAATGATTACGTGCTCGGCTAATTCTGGGACAAGTACAGGAAGGCTTGGTGCGGTGGCGCCGTCATAAAGTAAGTGCTCATAAATTTCATCTGAAATAATCCAAATGTGATTTTTCAGAGCCCATTCACCAATTGCTTTGACTTGTTCGGGGGAGTAAACCGATCCTGTTGGATTACTTGGTGAGCAAAAGAGCAGGGCCTTCGTCTTAGGTGTCCGCGCTGCTTCAAGCTGTTCAACACTTACTAAGTAGTTAGCGCTCTCATCTGCAAATACTTCAACAGGAATTCCGCCAGCCAATTTCACGCACTCTGGATATGTTGTCCAATACGGAGCAGGCAAGAGAACTTCATCCCCATCATCAACAATGGTTGCGAATGCTTGATAGACAGCTTGCTTGCCACCGTTGGTGACGAGAACTTGATCCACGGTGATGTCGTAATTGGAATCACGCTTTGTCTTTGCAACGATTGCCGTGCGAAGTTCGGGGAGCCCAGATGTTGGCGTATAGCGATGATTGGAAACTACCGATGCTGCAGCAATTGCAGCGTCCACGATGTAATCAGGAGTTGGGAAATCGGGTTCTCCTGCTCCGAAACCAATGACCGGACGACCGGCGGCTTTGAGGGCTTTAGCTTTGGCATCGACTGCCAAAGTTGCGGATTCGGCGATTGCAGCGATTCTGGAGGAAATTCGTGGGCTCATGAGGCTAAGTCTGCCGTATTTCAGGAGCCAGCCAGACCCGAGTTAGACCCGAGTTAGACCTGGCACCCTCCTTGGCTCTAGACTGCGACGCTCACGAGGGTTTGCTTTTCCCTATGGTTTTGCCATGCCGTCGTGCGAAGGGCAGTAGCTCAATTGGCTAGAGTTGCCGTCTCCAAAGCGGCCGGTTGGGGGTTCGAGTCCCTCCTGCCCTGCAAGGTTCGAACCGAATGAATTATGAAAGGAAGGCCCACGATGACTGATGCTGTTGCATCAAGTGATGAGAAGAAACTTGGTCTCGTTGCGCGCATTGGCCTGTTCTATCGCCAAGTAGTTTCAGAACTACGCAAGGTTGTTTGGCCAACTCGCAAACAGTTGACCACATACACATCCGTTGTTTTGGTATTCGTGACTTTCATCATCGCAGTTGTTTCATTGCTCGATCTTGTATTAACCAAGATCGTTTTCTGGGTTTTTGGATAAGGAAGATACATGTCTGAGGAAATTAAGACTGACGCCTTTGAGGCCGCGCTCGCAGCGAACGCGGTTGATGAGTCACCAGTTGAAGCAGTAGAGGAAGCTCCAGAGGTTGTTGAAGCCCCTGTAGTTGATTCTGCTGACTCTGTTTCATCCGAGGACGACGAAGAACTCGATGATCCAAATGCCGAGTTCCGCAAGGCACTTCGCAACGCTCCTGGAGATTGGTATGTAGTCCATTCATACGCAGGATACGAAAAGAAGGTTATGGCTAACCTTCACCAACGTATCGCTTCATTGAACATGGAAGAATTTATTTTTCAGATTGAAGTTCCAGAAGAAGAAGTTATGGAAATCAAGAACGGCCAGCGCAAGATGGTTAAGCGCAACATCTATCCAGGTTATGTTCTTGTTCGTCTAGATCTCACAGACGAGTCATGGTCTGCAGTTCGTAACACTCCTGGAGTTACAGGATTCGTTGGTAACGCACATCATCCAAGTCCATTGTCTTTTGAAGAAGTTGAAAAGATTCTTGCACCTCGTCCGGTCAAGAAATCCGATAAGCCAGATATCCGCGTTGTTGATTTCGAAGTTGGGGAATCAGTCACCGTTATGGATGGCCCATTCGCAACTCTTCCAGCATCAATCAGCGAGATCATGCCAGAGCAGGCAAAGCTCAAGGTTTTGGTTTCGATCTTTGGTCGCGAAACTCCTGTAGAGCTCTCTTTCCACCAAGTCCAAAAGATTTAATCCAAGCCGAGAAAAGAAAAAGGAAACCATCATGGCCCCGAAGAAGAAGACCACCGCGATGATCAAGTTGCAGATCCAAGCTGGCGCTGCAACACCTGCACCACCAGTGGGTCCTGCCCTTGGTCAGCATGGCGTAAACATCATGGAATTCGTCAAGGCATATAACGCCGCGACTGAATCACAAAAGGGACAGATCATCCCTGTTGAAATCTCTGTCTATGAAGATCGCTCGTTCACCTTCATTACAAAGACACCACCTGCCTCACGTTTGATCTTGAAGGCTGCTGGAGTCGAAAAGGGTTCCGCTGTTCCTCACAAGACAAAGGTTGCATCGATTACCAAAGCTCAGGTGCAGGAGATCGCAAAGACAAAGATGGAAGACCTCAATGCCAATGACATTGATGCCGCCAGCTTGATCATTGCCGGAACTGCCCGCTCAATGGGAATCACAGTCACCGACTAATTACTTTTCTGCTCACCACCCGGTGAACAGATGTGGGAGAACCTCGCTGGTTCGACTAACCACAACCACTAATTCTTTGAGAGTTATTTCGAAGAAGAAATGAGGAACGAAATGAAGCGCAGTAAGAAATACAACGCAGCGGCTGAGAAGGTTAAGAAAGATCACCTGTACTCACCACTAGAAGCAGTTACCTTGGCTAAGGAAACTTCCACCACTAAATACGATGCAACCGTTGAAGTTGCTCTATGTCTTGGCGTGGATCCAAAGAAAGCAGATCAAGCAATTCGCTCCACCGTTAACTTGCCACACGGAACAGGTAAGACTGTTCGCGTTTTGGTATTCGCAGGTGGCGAGCGCGCTGAAGAAGCACGCGCAGCAGGTGCCGACATTGTTGGTTCTGATGATCTAATTGATGAAGTATCAAAGGGTCGTCTTGATTACGACGCCGTTGTTTCGACACCAGATTTGATGGGTAAAGTCGGTCGTCTTGGAAAGGTACTTGGACCACGCGGTCTTATGCCAAACCCAAAGACCGGAACAGTGACAACTGATGTTGCTAAGGCTGTTACCGATATCAAGGGCGGAAAGATTGAATTCCGCGTTGATAAGAATTCAAACCTTCACTTCATCATCGGCAAGGTTTCCTTCACTGCTGCTCAGCTTGCAGAGAATTACGCAGCAGCATTGGATGAGGTTCATCGTTCAAAGCCATCATCATCTAAGGGTCGCTTCATCAAGAAGGCAACGATCACTACAACGATGGGACCTGGCATTGGCGTGGATCCAAACATGATCCGCGAGTCAGCCTCAGCCGAATAACCAGAATTTGCCAGGGGTAGGCCCAACGGCTTACCCTTGGCACATACCAAAGACCGCAGGTCTGAGCCGCTTCGCAAGATGTGGTTCACGAAATGACGAAAGTCAGCCCGCGTAGGTGAACACGATTAACCCGTGCGCGCCAACGCGTCACGGGTTTTCTTCATTTTTAGACCTTCACCACCAATCACCACTAATGCATAAAGAAAGGTGAACCGAATGGCTCGCCCAGATAAAGCAGCAGCAGTTGCTGAGCTAGCGGATGATTTCCGCACAGCCAACGCAACTGTGCTCACCGAGTACCGCGGTTTAACCGTGACCTCGATGAAGCAACTTCGTCGCAGCCTTGGTTCAACAACCAAGTACGCCGTTGTAAAGAACACACTCACAAAAATTGCAGCAAAAGAAGCAGGCGTTGACGTTCCTTCAGAACTTCTCGTTGGTCCTTCTGCGTTGGCATTCATCAAGGGCGATCCATTCGTGGCCGCCAAGAGCTTGCGCGATTTTGCTAAAGAGAATCCACTCCTTGTTATTAAGGGCGGAATTTTTGATGGCAAGGCAATCACTGCAGCCGAATTCTTCACCATCGCAGACCTTGAGTCCCGTGAGGTTCTCTTGGCAAAGCTTGCTGGTGCAATGAAGGGATCGCTTGCTAAGGCCGCTCGCGTATTTGACGCACTTCGCATCAAGATGGAAGCAGGAGCACCAGCTGCTCCCGTGGCCGCTCCAGTAGCTGCCGCTGTTGCAGAAGTTGTTGCAGAAGTTGTTGTTGAAGAGACACCAGTTGTTGAAGCTGTTGTTGAAACAGTTGCTGAAGAAGCAGCTCCAACTGCTACAGAAGCAGTTACCGAAGAAGTTCAAGCCCCAGTAGAAGCTACAGAAGCGGAAAAGGAATAAATCATGGCAAAGCTCAGCACAGAAGACCTATTGGGTCAGTTCAAGGAAATGACACTTGTCGAGCTCTCTGACTTCGTTAAGTCATTTGAGACCGAATTCGATGTAACTGCAGCAGCTCCAGTAGCAGCAGCAGGTGGCGCAGGAGCAGCAGCTCCAGCAGCAGAAGCACAAGATGAGTTCACACTTATTCTTGAATCAGCTGGCGCACAGAAGATCGCTGTTATCAAGGAAGTACGTAACCTCAATTCAACACTTGGCTTGAAAGAAGCTAAGGATCTTGTTGATGCATGCCCAGCAACCTTGCTTGAAAAAGCATCAAAGGATGCAGTTGATAAGGCAAAGGCAGCTCTTGAAGCAGCCGGCGCAACTGTCACAGTTAAGTAATTTCCAAGTAATTCAGTTGTACAAGAAAGACCCTCGGCCTAAAGGCTGGGGGTCTTTCTTATTGCTCTTGTTTTTGAAAGTGCACCGATAAATAATGCATCCATGAAAACTCCAACGTGGTTAAAGATTATTGTCGCCCTTGCAACTGCATGGAATCTCTTCGTTGTTATCTCCGTGGTCTTTAACTCCTCATTTGTTCTCACTCGCGCAGCTGGAGGACAGTTCACCAATTTTCCAATTGGAATTCGCGTTACCTATTTGGGCACCACGATGATCTTGATCCTCCAGGCGGTGACTTTGGTCCAGATGTGGCAGGGCTACCTGATCCGGCCAACCTGGTTACCTAAGGCCTTCTTTCTCATGGGGCTGGTCAGCACCTTCGTAAATATGATCTCCCGGAGTCAAAATGAGCGCTGGAATGGGTTCACGGCAGCGATTGTCGCCTACGCTTTCTGGGTTGCCGGGGTTGGGAGCAAGGGGATAGCCCCACAAAGACGCTCGCGGTAGGCAAAACTCCCGTTCACAGCTTCATGGTTAACCCCTGACAGGGGCGGGGTTGGTGTGGTACAAGCTTTCGGTTGGACACGGCAGGCTCAGGCGGGTTAAACTCCGTCTTCGCATAAATTCCTTGAGGTCAATGCATATAGCGGCTGAGACCTTTGTCCGTGCGTCACCAAAAATAGTTCGGAAGGACACCTCTTGGCCGCGTCAAAAACCAAATCTGTTGCCCCACGCCGTATTTCTTTCGCAAAGATTCGCGAACCTCTTGAAGTTCCTAACCTTCTCGCACTCCAAATTGAGAGTGTTGATTGGTTGTTGGGTAACGACATCTGGCGCGAGCGCTTAGCGCAAGCTGCCGCCACCAGCCGTGGCGAGCTTCCTCAGCAATCTGGATTGGAAGAAATCTTTGAAGAGATTTCACCAATTGAAGATTTCCAAGGAACGATGAGTCTCTCATTTAGAGATCACCGTTTTGAGCCACCTAAATATTCAATCGAAGATTGCAAAGAGCGAGACATGACTTACTCGCAACCTCTCTTCGTCACCGCAGAATTCACTAACAACATCACTGGTGAAATTAAGTCACAGAC